>NZ_POYH01000044.1:0-28247 GCF_002899995.1 Acinetobacter sp. AKBS16
CATTAAATACATGGAGCCTGCAAATAATCCAACAATCGCTGCGGCAGTTGGTCGATCAAGTGCTAGACCGCCGTCATTGACCATCGCAATCATATAAAGAACGAGTAAGGGCCGGATTCCATAATAAGAAAATCTTTCCCAAAGCTCTGTAAAAAATAGCGTTTGTAAGGGTTTAGGATGGCCGAAAAAAGCTTTATCCGATTGTTCAAAGTCATATTTCATTATTCAAATCCTTGAATGCTTTTAAGTTTTTTATAAACATAACTTTTGGTTTGTTTATTTATAACAAAAATTTATGCATATAGTTTTTAGTTTTTTTTAATAATAAAAGCAAGTTTGGCCTGTATAAAAAAAGTGAATGAAAAAGAACATGAATAGTAAAATTTTTTTTGCCGAGTAATTTGAGATCTATTATATGTAGTCCTATTAACTGCTTAGATAGCGACGAAATAGTGCGTTTATTTAGAGAAATTCATAAAAATGAAAAATAATTATTAGATTTTAACTAAAGCAGAAGGCATTTAACTGATGGTTTAAGTCATAAATTTAAGTTGCTGAAATAAACCAAAGGAACTCATTGGGGAAGATCGATGTCAAAGGAGTGATTATTTTCAAGTAACCAGATAAGAATCTCAGCATTATATATAAGAAAGTATTATGATCATGGACGACTGTTAGAAATTGATGCAGCGGGTTATATCAGTGCAACAATTTTGCACTAAATTAGGGCAATAATGAGCTATTTAAATATGCCATAATTTGAAAATGTGTGAATATGGTGCATTTACACAAGCAAACAGTATAATGGGTTCAAGACAAGGGGCCTAAATCATGAATACTTATAAGTAATTCAATGTTTTAGGTAAGTCTTATAAAGTTGGTATGAGAATTGCTTAATAAATACCAGCAACTAACACGCACTCAACAAGTGCAACAAAATTTCATTGGAGCAAAATGAGCATGGCGAACAAGGTCCTTCAACTCATACAAGAAAGTGGCGCAAAATGGGTCGATTTTCGCTTTACTGATACTAAGGGTAAAGAACAGCACGTAACTTACCCAGCTGATTCTATTGATGAAGATACTTTTGAAGACGGTAAAATGTTCGATGGTTCTTCAATCGCTGGTTGGAAAGGTATTGAAGCATCTGACATGATTTTACGTCCGGATGCAGAAACTGGTTTCATCGACCCGTTCTTTGCTGAGCCAACAGTAGTTGTGACTTGTGACGTTATTGAACCTTCAACTGGTCAAGGTTATGAACGTGACCCACGTTCGATTGCTCGCCGTGCAGAAGAATACTTAAAATCTACAGGTATCGGTGATACTGCATTCTTTGGTCCAGAGCCAGAATTCTTTGTATTTGACGAAGTGAAATGGGACATCGATATGTCTGGCGCTCGTCATACATTAATCGCTGAAGAAGCTGCTTGGTCTACTGGTAAAGATTACGAGTCTGGTAACTCAGGTCACCGTCCACGTGTTAAAGGTGGTTACTTCCCAGTTCCTCCAGTTGACTCTGCACAAGATATGCGTGCAGAAATGTGTGCAAAAATTGAAGACATCATGGGCCCAGGTCGTGTAGAAGTACACCACCACGAAGTTGCTTCTTGCCAATTAGAAATTGGTGTGAGCTTCAATACGCTTGTACGTAAAGCTGACGAAGTTCAACAGTTCAAATATGCTGTTTGGAACGTTGCACATCAATATGCAAAAACAGCTACGTTTATGCCTAAACCAATGGTAGGTGATAACGGTTCTGGTATGCACGTTCACATGTCTATCTCTAAAGATGGTAAGAACTTGTTTGCTGGTGATGAATATGCAGGCCTTTCAGAAATGGCGTTGTACTTCATCGGTGGTATCATCAAGCACGCTCGTGCATTGAATGCAATCACAAACCCATCTACAAACTCATACAAGCGTTTGGTTCCTCACTTCGAAGCACCAATTATGCTTGCTTACTCAGCACGTAACCGTTCTGCGTCTATCCGTATTCCTTACGTTTCTAACCCTAAAGGTAAGCGTATCGAAGCTCGTTTCCCAGACCCAATGATGAACCCGTACTTAGGTTTCGCTGCGTTATTAATGGCTGGTATCGACGGTATCCAAAACAAGATCCATCCGGGCGAAGCTGCTGATAAGAACTTATATGATCTTCCTCCAGAAGAAGAAGCAAAAATCCCAACAGTTGCTCATAGCCTAGATATGGCTCTTGAAGCACTTCAAGCAGATCACGAATTCTTGTTAAAAGGCGGCGTGTTCACTAAAGAAATGCTTGATGCATACATCGAACTTAAAACTGAAGATGTACGTCGTCTTAACACGACTACTCACCCAGTTGAATTCGATATGTACTACAGCCTGTAATACATACTTCATAAAAAAGCCTGCTTATGCAGGCTTTTTTATTGCTTGGAATGTTGATTGAATTCTCTACGTTTTTTATCAAAAAATTGGGGTAAACTAGGTGCGAGTTTTCATGTGAGCAGATTATGCGTAAACGACAACCAGTACTTAAGCAGGAAAAGACTTTAAATCCTGAATTGAAAACATGGTTGTATGCGTCTGGTTCTCTGACACAACAACTCACTGAGCTGGGTGGGGGGAGGTTCAGCGTAAAGCCTTTCAAAGAACATTTCCAGCGTTTAACTTTTGCCGACAGTCAATGGATGAACATGCCCCATACCCACACTTCTTGGGTAAGGGAAACCTATTTATATGGCAGTGATGTAGAGCCGTGGGTGAAAGCAAAAAGTATTTTTCCCATTCAAAGTTTACAAAAAAAAGCCCGTATATTTCAGCATATTGGTTCTAAGCCAATAGGTCTTTTTTTATTTCAAAGAACAACACCACTTTGTGATCGCCGGGTTATTCGTTTACCAGAAGGCTGGACGCGACAAAGTTGCTATACTTGGCATGGATGTAAATTTATTGTTCAAGAAACATTCTTACCGGCTTTTGAAGCTTTTTTATATCAGCAGCACGACAAGGAATTACTATGACGACTGCAACAGGTACAACATGGCGTCAGCGTTTAGAAGCTTATTATTATCTATGCCGATTTGATAAGCCAATTGGTACTGAACTGGTGTTTTGGCCAACCATGTGGGCACTTTGGGTTGCATCCAAAGGAATACCGAATTTAGGTATTTTATTCGTCATGGTTTTAGGTGTCATTTTTATGCGCGCTGCTGGATGTGCCATTAATGACTTTGCTGATCGTAAAGTAGATGGTCATGTAGAGCGTACAAAAACACGTCCGTTAGCAACAGGGGTTATTCGAGCCAGAGAAGCAGTATATGTATTCTTGGGTCTTGTTTTAGCAAGTGCATGTTTGTTGTTCTTTTTACCCATAGAAACTTTCTACTGGTCATTTGGAGCATTATTTTTAGCTTTCATTTATCCATTTATGAAACGCTATACCAACTTACCGCAAGTTTTTTTAGGAGCAGCATTTTCATGGTCAATTCCAATGGCCTTTACTGCGGTAGGTAAAACTCCGGATCTGACTTGCTGGTTGCTGTATTTTGGTAATTTGGCTTGGACAGTGGCTTATGACACTCAATATGCAATTACAGACCGTGAATATGATTTAAAGATTGGTGTGAAATCTACAGCTATTCTTTTTGGTCGATATGACATCCAGATTATTGCGCTTTTACAAGCAATAAGTCTTGTTTTGATTGGTACAGCGCTATATTTAGAAAATATCTTATTTCCTTGGGCCATTATTGCTTTAGTTGTAGTGGCATTTGATTTTATATATCAAACAATTAAAACCAAAGACCGCAACCCTCAGGTATGTTTTTGGGCATTCCGTCACAATCGTTGGGTTGGATTAATCATTTTTCTAGGAATAGTTTTAAATTTCATATAGTAAAAATGACCGTGAGGTTGAAAAGTGTTCTATGCAGAGCACTTTTTTTATGTCTTAATATTTGTGCATGAAAAATATGCGGAATAAATAACACATAAAAAGGATATTCTATGAAACGGTCAAAAATTGCTTTAGCTATAACATTATCAATTTCAGCATCATTTCTGACAGCATGTAATGACGATGATGATGATTACATTGGAGTAAATCCTGATAAAACGTACATCTCTGAAAAAAACTATTCTCAAGATACTTTAAGTGGTGCTGCCTCTATCAAAGTGATGACCTATAACATGGAGAATGTACAAGGAAAAACAGCTCAAGCAACGGCACTGGTCATGTTTCCTAAAGTTAATCAACCTAAGGATGGTTATCGAGTAGTAGTGTGGGAACATGGAACTGTAGGTGTAGGGGACAGTTGTGCACCAAGTAATAATACAATTAATCCACGGTTTAAGATCTTAGCCGATACATTGTTGGCGGCTGGTTATGTCGTGATTGCCCCAGATTATGAAGGATTGGGCACCCGGGGAATGCATCCATATTTGAATCTATCAAGTGAGGCTAAATCAGCATTAGCTGCTGTTAAGGCAGCGAAAGATCATTATGGTAATCAGTTAAATGGTGCATGGATGTCGATTGGGCAGTCTCAAGGTGGACATGCTTCATTAGGCACAGCGGAATTTGCTAATAATGATGCTAATTACAAAGGGGCGGTTGCAGGAGCGCCAGCTTCAAGCCTCGGATATATTATTTCTACAGTTGCACCACAAGCAATTCAAGATATTCTTAAAAAAGAGCAGGCTGGTACTGTACCTGCTGGTACGGCAGTAGAAGTATATGCTGAGCTTCTTGCATATGCCGCATATACTACCGTAGGTATTACTGCGTATGAGCCTAAATTTAATTATCGTGAAATTTTCCAACAACGTTCTCAAAGTATAGCTGAGTTCGCAGAGGGGACTACAGGTGAAAATGGTGTATGTTTAACCGATTTGCATAATAAATTTGCGGATGATATTCGAGATTTCCTGGCTACTAATGCCGGTAAAACAGTTTTAGATTATCCCGGTTTAGCTGGTAATTTCCAAGAAAACCCGACTGTGAAAAAGTTCTTGGCAGATAATCAGCCAGCTACTAAAAAAATCAATTCACCAGTCATGATTGTACAGGGTACTGCTGATATGGCTGTACCATATCCAGTCACGGATGCCCTGCAAAATGGTCTTAAAAAAATGGGAACTGATGTGACATTTGTACCTGTTTTAGGGGCTGCTCATACTCAAGCGATTGTATGTAGAAATGCTGAAATTTATCAATTTGTTCAATCTAAGATGCCAGCTAAAACAAATATAGTGCTTGATCCATCAGTAATAGATGCTAGTAAGAATGTTGAATGTACTGGAATAGCACAATAATTTTTTGCATTTAAGATATTCAAATTAAAAGGGTCTTAAAGAAGGCCCTTTTTTGTTATATTGTTACGCATTCTGAAATCGATACCGTTTGAGTTTGAAAAACTTATGAGCCAGCAATCTGTTGAAAAAAAATCTGTTCCTTGGTTATTAATGGGATTAGGTTTACTTATTCCTTTTCTGATTATTGGAATACTTTTTTTGGCTGCAAAAAGTGATGCTCAGAATAAAAAGCAATATGAACAGCAGCGTTTAGAAATGGAAAAAAGAATAGCTGAGAAAGAAGCTGCCAATTCTGACAAGAAATAACAGTAGTTTTTAATAAATATCTTTTTGTAGCTGGCGTACACTCGGGATGTTTGTATAGCGTCTTACGATATAACCTGCCTCTATGAGCATTTGATCACGAAGACGATCTTCTTCTACTTTCTCAAGGTGAGTAGGGTCATCTAGCTCAATAATGGCTATTACTTCCATGTTTTCATCAAGCAAAACAAAATCAGTGACTTTACGGTTGAACTGACTACGAACCTTATAATCATTACTGGTTATTAATGCGCTAAAAGCCACTTGTGCTAGAACATGATAACTTGGGAAACTCTGTTTTAAGCGTATAAACATTTGAGTTTCAAAATTAGTAATAACAGGACGGGCAAAGAACTTTTGTTTTGGAAATAAATAAGGACGTAAACAAACAAGAAGAAAAATACAGGTGCTTAAGCAACCTAAAATAATAAAAAATAAGTGACTCGATTCAAACATGTGAAGACATCATACAAATAAAAACCCACTCATAAGGAGTGGGTTTTTAAGAATCTTGGCTCTCCCACCTGGGCTCGAACCAGGGACCTGCGGATTAACAGTCCGTCGCTCTACCGACTGAGCTATGGGAGAATCTGGAAAGGGATTTTAGGCAGGAAAGGGGGCGAGGTCAAGGGTTAATAATGGAATTAGTGAAAATATCTAACTGATTGGTTTAAAAATATTCGAAACATTGATTTTATTCAAAATAATAGAAAAATATTAAATGATTAGAAAAGAAAAAGCCCACAATGAATGTGGGCTTTTAGAATCTTGGCTCTCCCACCTGGGCTCGAACCAGGGACCTGCGGATTAACAGTCCGTCGCTCTACCGACTGAGCTATGGATATGCTTTTGTTGTACTAAAAATAAAAAAAACCACCCAAAACAGGGTGGTTTTTTATAAAGAAATAAAATTATTTCTCTACACCAGCTGGTTGGCCTGCAAGTTTTGCATTTGCATAGTCCCAGTTCACAAGGTTTTCTAAGAAAGTTGCGATGTATTTAGGACGTAAGTTACGGAAATCGATGTAGTAAGCGTGTTCCCATACGTCAATTGTTAATACAGCAATTTGACCATGTGCAAGTGGAGTGTCTGCATTAGAAGTTTTAGTAATAGAAAGTTTACCGTTTACTTCATCAGCAACTAACCAAGCCCAACCTGAACCGAATTGAGTTGTTGCAGCAGCAGTAAATTCTTCTGCAAATTTTTCGTAGCTACCAAAAGCTTCGTCAATTTTAGCAGCGATTGCGCCAGTAGGCTTACCACCACCGTTTGGCTTCATGCTGTTCCAGTAGAAAGTGTGGTTCCAAACTTGAGCAGCATTGTTGAAAATACCAGCTTTAGATGCATCACCAGCAGTTGCTTTAATGATTTCTTCTAAAGTTTTACCTTCAAGGTCAGTACCTTTGATTAAGTTGTTTAAGTTAACAACATAGGTATTGTGATGTTTGTCGTGATGGTATTCTAAAGTTTCTTTACTGATATGTGGCGCTAAATCATCATAGCCATATGGAAGTGCAGGTAAAGTAATGGTTGTCATGTTCCTATTCCTTGCATTTGCTGGGTTATACAATTAAGTGGCTCTATTGTAAATGATTCTGGATGCAATAGGGCAGCCTTTTAAAGAACTATACACAATAAAGATCTAATTAATACGCATAACACAGATTGAAAAAAAGACTTAATTAAATCGGATTATTCAATTCAAAATATTCACTTTCAATAGCAAACTGCTTTGAAATTGCTTGTGCTAAACGTTGAACCCCATAACGTTCGGTTGCATGGTGACCACAGGCAAAATAATGAACGCCTAATTCTTTTGCTTCATAAAAAGTTCGTTCACTGACTTCGCCTGAAATATAAGCATCGCAATTTTGTAAAGCAGCTTTAGCAATAAAATCTTGAGCACCGCCTGTACAGAAGCCCACTTTTTGAATACTTTGTTTTTCAGCCGGTAAATGGATCACTTTAAAATCAAAACTGTTTTGTAGTTTTGCTTTAAATTCCTCTACAGAAAGCGCTTGCTCTAAATAACCGATATTACCAATTGGATGTTTCTCGGTTAGATCAAGTGGTTCTAAATTTTGTAAGTTTAGTTTTTCTGCAATAGCGATATTATTGCCTAAACTCGGATGTGCATCTAAAGGAAGATGGTACGCGACTAATGAGATATTATTTTGAATAAGTTTTTTTATACGGTTACCTCGCATACCAGTAATTGGATACGGTTCGCCTTTCCAAAAATAACCGTGGTGTACGAGTAAGAGATCGGCATTCTGAGCAATGGCTGCATCAATTGCATCTTCAGAAGCAGTAACCGCACAAAGAATACGTTTTACTTCAGTTGAACCTTCAATTTGCAGGCCATTTGGTGCGTAATCTTTAAATTCTGCTGCTTTTAAGGTTTGGTCGCACCACTGAATAATTTCATGCAAATTTGCCATGATATTTCCTGAATTGAGTAGTAAAAGTTGCTAAAGCTATAGAAACATATTTTGTTGTGTAACTAAAGCTAGACAAATCTTTTTTGACTTTTTTATGTATATCGACATATTTAATTTAAAATGCTTAACTGAAAACTCTTTTTGTTCAATATATTAATTTAATTAAAAACTTCTTTGCGTAGAGGATATGAACGTGCGCCGCACCTTTACATGGTTACCTTGGGTGTTACTTATTATTGTAATTGCCAGTTTTATTGCATGGCAAAAATACCATCAGCCGAAACCAACTGTTGCAGTTGATGGGGTGCAAATGCCAGCTGAGAAAGTTGAGCCACTGGTTGATACTTCTCGAACGGGCGGGGTGGTGTCTTATAGTGCTGCGGTAAAAGTTGCAGCACCAGCAGTAGTTAATATTTTTACGACCCAGAAAGTTAAACAAAATCATCCTTTATTAAGTGATCCGGTATTCCGTGAATTTTTTGGAAATCAGGTTCCTGAGCAACAACAGCAAAATGAAAATAGTTTAGGTTCAGGGGTTATTGTCCGCGCCGATGGTTACATTCTCACCAATAATCATGTGATTGCTCAAGCTGACCAGATTGTGGTGGCATTACATGATGGACGCCGAGCAGAAGCTACAATTGTTGGCACCGACCCTGATACAGATTTGGCGGTTATTAAAATCGATTTAGATAAATTACCAGTATTGCCTTTTAAGCTCAGTGGTAATGAAGTTGGTGATGTTGTTTTAGCGATTGGTAACCCATTTGGCGTAGGGCAAACTGTAACTCAAGGGATTATTTCAGCAACCGGTCGCTCTGATTTAGGTATTAATACCTATGAAGACTTTATTCAAACTGATGCTGCAATTAACCCAGGTAACTCAGGTGGCGCATTAATCGATGTGGCTGGTAACTTGATTGGTGTAAATACGGCGATTTTCTCACAATCGGGTGGCTCTTTAGGAATTGGCTTCGCGATTCCGGCAAAGGTTTGTCAGCAAGTATTAAACTCGATTTTAAAAGATGGTCGTGTTGTTCGTGGTTGGTTGGGTATTAGTTTACTTCCACCTACACAAGACGATGTATTGGCACCTAAACAGCACCGGCAGATGCTGCGGGGATTAAAGTTGGCGATAAAATTGTTCAGGTGAATAATGAACCGATCACTTCAGCTTCTCATTTAATTAATTACGTCGCTTTGCAAGCACCAAATAGCGAAATTAATGTTCTGGTTGAAAGAGAAGGTAAACAACAAAACTATGTTGTGACGGTAGGTGAGCGAAAAGCACAGAATACACAATCTCAGTATATTCCGCTTCCAAGACGTTAAAACCTAAATAAAAAAAGCCTCATTTTGAGGCTTTTTTTATTGTTGTTCATTAGGAGTGACTAAGACTTTGATGCTGATTTTTAAATTCAGCTAAAGCTTCAATTCGATATTGAATAAGCATTTCACCAATTTCAGCACCCTTAATGTTCTCCGGTAAATCTTGAACTTTAATTGAGCGAACAATTTGCATGGCTTCACGCATGTATTGAGCTTGAGGATATGGACGATCTTCTAGTCCTAATCTGCCTTTTGCATCACACTCGCAGGCTTGTACAAAAGCTTCCACTCTTTCTGGACGACGTAAAACATCTAAGCGTTGCAATAGACGCCATAAAGTACCAGGTTTCAAGGACATAATCTGATGACATTTTAAATGTTCTTTACAAACAGATAAGGCTAATTGTTTGGTTTGTGTCGGAACTCTTAAACGTTCACATAATTGGGTAACTGGCTTAATTCCACGTTCTTCATGCATGATATGACGAGGAAGTTCCTCGGCTGGAGTGAGAGCCTTACCAAGATCATGTACTAAAACAGCGAAACGTACATCAAGCGAGTAGTTCGACTTACAAGCTTGCTGTAATGACATTAAAGTATGAATGCCACAATCCACTTCAGGATGATATTCGGGGCGTTGAGGCACACCGAATAAAGCATCAATCTCAGGGAAAAGATGTTTTAAGGCCCCACAATCACGCAAAGTTTGGAAATAAATATCGGCATGATTTTCCATTAAAGCGCGTGAAGTTTCTTTCCAGACGCGCTCTGGTGTTAGTGCATCAAGTTCACCTGAATCTGCCATGGTTTGCATAAGTTGCAATGTCTCTGGCGCAATTTGAAAACCATATGGGAAATATCGGGCGGCAAAACGCGCGACTCGCAATACCCGTAAAGGGTCTTCAGCAAAAGCTTCTGAAACGTGGCGTAGAATTTTATTTTCTAAATCGTTTTGGCCACCATATGGATCATATATTTTACCGTCTTGATCCATTGCAATCGCATTAATGGTTAAGTCTCGACGAATTAAGTCATCTTCTAAACTTACGGTTGTATCAGTAAAGAATTGAAACCCGTGATATCCCTGCCCAGACTTTCGTTCGGTTCGTGCAAGTGCGTATTCTTCTTTGGTTTCGGGATGAAGAAACACAGGGAAATCTTTGCCTACAGGTTGAAAACCTTGGGCGAGCATGTGTTCCGGCGTTGCACCGACCACAACATAGTCTTTTTCTTGATAGGGATGCCCAAGTAAATAATCTCGAACAGCACCGCCTACTAAATACACTTGCATGAAAAAACCTCTATTCTTCAAGCAATCATGCTACAGAATAGAGGTTTTCTCAAGTCATTAGAAAGGCTTTTCGTAAAAAGCGGTTTCTAAATTACTTTTCTTGCTGTTGAATTTCAGCAACAGTTAAAGCAGTCATATTGATAAGACGGCGAGTCGTCGCTGTCGGAGTCAAAATATGAACTGGTTTAGCAGCACCTAGTAAAATTGGACCAATTGTTACGTTGTTACCAGAAGTTGCTTTTAACAAGTTGAACGAAATATTTGCTGCATCTAGGTTCGGCATAATCAATAAGTTCGCTGAACCTTTGAAACGAGAACCAGGGAATGCAAAATGACGAATATTTTCGTCTAATGCTGCATCACCATGCATTTCACCTTCAACTTCAAGCTCTGGAGCTTGCTCAGATAAAATACGATAAACTTCACGCATTTTTTGAGCGCTTGAATCTGTCTGGTCACTACCAAAGCTTGAATGAGAAAGTAGCGCTACGCGTGGTGTAATACCAAAACGACGTACTTCTTCAGCCGCTAAAATAGTCATTTCAGCAAGTTGTTCAGCAGTCGGGTTAGTGTTTACATAAGTATCAGCAATAAACAAGTTACGATCTTCAAGCATTAATGCATTAAGCGTGAAGAAGTTGTTCATGCCTTCTTTAAGACCAATTACATTGCGTACGAAGTCAAGGTGAATGTTATAGCTACTGTAAGTACCACATAACATCCCATCTGCTTTGCCAAACTTAACTAGAAGTGCAGCAATGAGTGTTGAACGACGGCGAGCTTCACGTTGAGCATATTCAACAGTGATGCCTTTGCGTTGCATGGTTTGATAGTAGTCTTTCCAGAACTCTTCGTATAACGGATTTTGTTCTTGATCTACAATTTCGATATTTACGCCGTGTTGTAAACGTAAGCCTAATTTTTTGATGTTTGCTTCAATGACTGCTGTACGACCAACTAAGATTGGTTTAGCTAAATCTTCATCAACTGCAATTTGAACAGCACGTAATACGCGCTCATCTTCACCTTCAGCGTATGCAATACGTTTAGGATCTGTTTTTGCTTGAGCAAAAATCGGTTTCATCAAGAATGCTGAGTTATAAACAAACTCAGAAAGTTTTTGACGATATGCAGAGAAATCTTCGATAGGACGAGTTGCAACACCTGAATCCATTGCTGCTTTAGCAACAGCAGGCGCAATTTCTAAAATCAAACGTTGATCAAGTGGACGTGGAATTAAGTAGTCACGACCAAATGAAGCAGATTTTTCACCATAAGTAGCTGCGTCAGCTTCTACGTGAGCCATACGTGCAATTGCGTGTACACATGCAATTTTCATATCTTCGTTAATTGTTGTAGCACCTACGTCAAGTGCACCACGGAAGATATAAGGGAAACATAAAGCATTGTTTACTTGGTTCGGGTAGTCCGAACGACCAGTTGCCATGATTACATCTGGACGTACTTCATGTGCATGTTCAGGCAGAATTTCTGGATCCGGGTTTGCTAATGCAAAAATAATCGGATTTTCAGCCATTTGTTTCACCATATCTTTGGTGAGAATACCAGCAGCTGAAAGACCTAAGAACATATCCGCGCCAGCCATTACTTCATGTAATTGAGTCGCTTTAATGTCTTGTACATAACGTTTTTTCGATTCATCCAAGCCTTCACGTGAAGTTGTAAGAAGACCACGAGAATCGGCAACAATGATGTTTTCTTTATTTACACCTAAAGCACAAAGTAAATCTAAACAAGAAAGGGCAGCAGCACCTGCACCTGAAGCAACGATTTTGATTTCTTCAATTTTCTTATTAACGATTTGTAGAGCATTTAATAATGCTGAACCTACAATAATACTTGTTCCGTGTTGGTCATCATGGAACACAGGAATTTTCATGCGTTCACGAAGTTTCTTTTCAATGTAGAAACATTCAGGCGCTTTGATATCTTCAAGGTTAATACCGCCGAAAGTTGGTTCTAATGAAGCAACAATATCAACGATTTTATCTGGATCGTTTTCAGCAATTTCAATATCAAATACATCGACACCAGCGAACTTTTTGAACAGAACGCCTTTACCTTCCATTACCGGTTTAGAAGCTAATGGACCAATATTACCTAAACCAAGAACCGCAGTACCGTTACTGACAACAGCAACCAAGTTACCACGCGCTGTATATTTTGCAGCAGCTGAAGGATCACGTTCAATCTCTAAACATGGAGCAGCAACCCCTGGTGAATAAGCTAGAGCCAAATCTCGTTGGTTGACAAGTTGCTTACTTGGCGTGACGCTGATTTTCCCTGGATTTGGATATTCGTGGTAATTTAAAGCGGCCTGTTTTAAAGATTGATCGTCCATCTGAGTCTCTATTGATACAAAAAAGCAAACTAGTCAAGTTGCTCACAAAGGTTGGTAATTTATCTGCTTACTATGTACAAAATTATATCAAGTAACATAATAGGTAGACGAATGGCCAATAGCCTCATGGTGAGCTAAATGCTAAAGAATATAACACTACTTCTCTATTTCTCACAGTCAAAAACGCTCATTTTTGGAAAAACCAGCGCATGTAAAATAGACTGTTAAAACAATTATCAAATATGCGTATTTGTTTGTAGATATTGAAGAATCTGATTTGGATGAAGTGGACGGCTAAAGAAAAAGCCTTGTAAAAAATCACATTGCTGCTTTTGTAGATAAATAACTTGTTCTTCGGTTTCCACACCTTCTGCAACTAGTTTTAATCCCATGCTTTTACCCATCGCAATCATTGCATTCACAATTGCTTCTTGTTTTTGATCACCGATTTTCGAAACAAAGGCCCGGTCAATTTTTAAAACATCGATTGGGTATTCTGTTAAATAAGCTAGCGATGAATATCCAGTGCCAAAATCATCTAGTGCAATTGAAATATTACGTTCTTTAATGGAGTGCAATAGTTTTTTTACATTGTCAGTATTATCTAATAAAGCAGATTCCGTGATTTCTAGTTCTAAATTTGAACCATCAAGATGATATGTGTCTAAAACTTCGTCTAAATCACTGAGTAAAAGACCTCGATGAATTTGTTGAGCAACAATATTTACAGAAACTCGGACATCGGCATAGCCAGCTTTTTTCCATTCTTGTAGCTGTTTGCCAACTTTATCTAAAACGACTTTACCAATATCGGAAATAAGGCTACTACGTTCAGCAAAAGGAATGAACATATTTGGCATAACTAACCCTTTTTCAGGATGCTGCCAGCGAATGAGTGCTTCAAAACCTTTAATCGATTTGTCATTTAAATTAATTTTTGGTTGATAATACACCACAAATTCATCATTTTGAATGGCTTTACGCAACTCTTGTTCTAAGTCTGCTGTTTTATATGGGTTTGTAGTTTTATTACAGTAATAGCTAATAGTATTGCCACCTAAACGTTTTGCTTCCGACAACGCTTGTTCGGCATGATTGTTGAGGTGATCAATTTGCCGGCCATGCTCAGGGAAACAAGCAACCCCAATAGAAGCTGTAATGAAATATTCTTGTTCATCAATATAAAAAGGCGCATTTAAAGCTTGTAATATATTTTGGCAATATTGCTCAATGTTGGGATGAATAGGTGATATTTCATAAATAATTGCAAAATCATCGCCGTTTAAGTAAGCCACTAAAATTGCATTGATATTGGTCAGTCGTAGTCGCTGTGCAAATTGTTTAAGTAACTCATCCCCACTATCATTATTTAGAAACTCATTAAATGCTCTAAATCTATCGATATTAATACGTATTAAAGCCAAATTTTTAAAACTATAAGATGGATTAACAAGATATTGATGTAATTGATTATAATAGTAAAAGCGGTTAGGAAGGTGAGTCAAACTATCATAGTTTTTTAAATAAGATAAATGCTGCTCTTGTCGCTTTTGGTCGGTTAAATCACGTGCAAAACCAATATAATTAATAATCTGGTTGTACTCATCTTTAACTGCATTAATATGAAGCCATAAATAGACACTTTTACCCGATGTAAACTTTTCATCAAATTGGCCCATATATTCGCCAGTTTTTAGAAGTTGTTGAGTAATGGAGTCGTGAAATTGTTGTTGCTGTAGCTTCTGATTTATTGTGATATTAAATAGCTGCTGACTTAATAATTCAGATTTTGAAAAGCCAGTTAATTTCTCATAATAGGGGTTAACTTCAATATAGTTGAGTTTTTCATCTAGAATAAAAATTCCTTCAGCTGCTTGCTCAAGCACAATCGCAGAAAGTCTCAAATGTTCTTGATCTTTTTTTTCCTGATGAATATCTCTGGTCATTCCAACCATACGTAAAGCTTTATTGGTTTTAGGATCACGGCTAATGACACGTCCTACGTCATGAATCCAACGCCAAGAACCATTACGACGTAAAATGCGGAAAGTAATATTGAAGTGATCAGACTTTCCTTCCAAGTGTTCTTTTAAACGTTCATCAAATAACTTTCGGTCATTGGGATGAATGCGCTCTAAAATTGACTTGAGGTGTAAAGGAGTATTTTGAGTTTGTTTTTGTTGATCAAAAAACGTTATTTCTAATTTTTGTTTCTCAATATCCCAATCCCACGGTCGGATACCTGCTGTTTCATGTGCAAATGCTAAATTATGATGATGGCTTTCAAGCCTCTCATTCATTTTAGTGAGGTCATATGTCCTTTCCCTAACCTTTTGTTCGAGCAAATGATTATTAAATTGAAGCTGTGCTTCAATATCTTTAGATTTATTTACTTCTTGTTGGAGCTGTACACATAACTCTTCAGCCCATTGAGTATGCTGTTCTGCTACTTGAACAAGTTGTTTATTTTTAAATAATAGTTGAGAAATTTTTTGATAGTTACGCTGAGTTGCATAAGCACAAAGCAAAGTTGCGACGAAAGCTAAATTATAAGCAAAGTAAAAGGGGAGTTGGGTGATTTGAGAATGAGTAAACTGTCCAATAATGAGTGGGACTGTACTTGGAATAAAGAGTAAATAAAAATATCGAGGTTGTTGAGTTAAAAATGTAAGACCAATAATGTGGGCTGAGGTAATAAATAATGCTATCAGGATATGAACATCAGAAACAGATATTAAAGTGTCAGGAAGGGAAAAATGCAGAACAATGATATTAATTCCCATTAAAATTCCAGACGTCAAACAAATGCCTTGTAGCATTAAATCGGTTTTCTTAATGAAATGAATATCACGATAATGTGTTAATAGCTTTGGGACAAATAATAGACAGGTAAGCGTTAAAATAGTAAAGCCAATTGACCAAATAAAGTTTGTAATGTAAGAAGTAAAGTAACAAAAGAAAATAATAGCTGAAATTAGGCACAGTAAAATTAGGCTAACAAGATACCAGCGGATATATTGAATTGAGAGGCGAAGCTGCTCAATTTTTGTTTGATGCTGTAAATATTCTTCCTGAAGGCCAGACATAAGATTTTTCTATCCTATTTTTTTACATTTATACAGAAAGAATCTGATTTATCAGTGGAAAAAAATTTAAATTAATATTCATATCGTAAAAGTAAGTTAACTTTAATTGTTGATTTAATCAATGTTCAATAAGTTTATATGGATAAAAACCGATAATTTAAAATAGATAATGCTACAACAGGTGCAGTTTCAGTACGTAATACACGGTCCCCAATACACCAGTTCATAAATCCAGCTTGATTGGCTTGCGTAATTTCATTGTCACTTAAACCACCCTCAGGACCAATTAAGAGGGCTAGTTCAGGTTGTATCCCTGCCAATACATCTTTTTGTTCTTTTTCAGGAGCTAAAACAAATTTAGATACAGGAAGGTCAGATGAGTCTAACCATTCATGAAGAGAAATAGGGGCTAAAACTTCTGGAACTAAATTGAGTCCACATTGCTCACATGCTGCAATTGCAACAGCTTGCCAATGATCTAATTTTTTTTGATCGCGGTCGTATTTCAAACGCATTTCGCAACGTTCACTGGTCAAGAGCTGAATCTTACTGACGCCAAGTTCAGTTGCTTTCTGAATGGCATAATCCATTCGGTCACCTTTACTCATGACCTGACCAAGAATGGCTTTAAATGGGGCATTACGGTTTACAGGATTAAAATTCTCAATAGTGACAAACGCATTTTTTTTATTAATTTCGGTCAATGTCGCGAGATACTCACCACCTTGGCCATTAAATAGTATGGCTTGTTCTTGTAATTGTGCGCGTAAAACACGTACCCAATGATGGAAGACTGATTCAGTTAGTTGAATTGTTGAGCCAACTGTAAGTTCAGTTTCGATAAAAAAACGATTCATTGGGTACGCCTTACAAAATTAATTTAAACCAAGGTCAACAACAAGCTGACGAGTTGGTTCGACTTGGTTCATTGAGTAGAAGTGTAAGCTTGGTGCACCACCTGCAATGAGGCGTTCGCATAGCTTAACAACAACTTCATGACCAAAAGCTTTAATACTTTCACTGTCATCGCCATAGGCTTGTAATTGCTTACGAATCCAGCGAGGAATTTCAGCACCAGTACCATCTGCAAAGCGAATTAAATTACTTGCATTGGTAATAGGCATGATACCAGGAGCGACTGGAATGTTAATTCCAGCTTTATCCAAACGCTCTATAAAATAAAAGTATGAGTCTGGATTAAAGAAGAATTGAGTAATTCCCGCATTGGCACCAGCTTGTACTTTTTCAATAAAACGTTGGATATCTGAGTCAAGGCTTTCGGCTTGAGGATGCATTTCTGGATAAGCTGCAACTTCAATATGAAAGTGGTCGCCTGAGTGCTCACGAATAAAACGTACTAAATCTTGAGCATAAGGAAGTTCGCCAAGACCAACCTGTCCAGATGGTAAGTCTCCCCGTAAAGCGACAATACGATCAATGCCTTGAGCCTTGTATAAATCGAGTAGTTCAGCAATACGCGTTTTATCATCACCAATACAAGAAAGGTGAGGGGCAACAGGAGTGCCTTTACCATTGAAATCTTCAATAGCAGCAAGTGTGCGTTCACGAGTAGAACCACCAGCACCATAAGTAATTGAGAAAAACTCTGGATTTAATTGCTGTAATTCTTGGTGAACAATACGAAGTTTTTCAGCACCGGCATCAGTTTTTGGCGGAAAAAACTCAAAAGAAATAGGTGTACGTTTAGTCATGTCAAATCCTTGTAAACAGCGAAACATTTTTAGAAAAAAGGGCAGTCGGTTCACCGTCTGCCCTTAAGTTCTTAGTATTTGTAAGCGTCAGATTTGAATGGCCCCTCAACAGCAACGCCTAAATAATCAGCTTGCTCTTGAGTTAACTGAGTAAGTACACCACCGAAACCTGCAACCATTGCAGCAGCAACTTCTTCGTCAAGTTTCTTAGGAAGAACTTCTACGCGAATTTTTGCAGCTTTTTCACTTGCAGGTAGGTCGGCAAATTTCTCTTGGAATAAGTGAATTTGACCTAAAACTTGGTTAGCAAAAGAACCGTCCATTACACGTGATGGGTGACCAGTTGCATTACCTAAGTTTACAAGGCGGCCTTCAGAAAGAAGGATAAGGTAATCGTTTTCATCTTCTGAACGATAAACTTGGTGAACTTGTGGCTTAACTTCAACCCACTTGTAACCACGTAAATAAGCCGTGTCGATTTCTGTATCGAAGTGACCGATGTTACATACAACTGCACCAGCTTTTAAGCTGTCTAACATTGCTGCATCACACACGTGGTAGTTACCAGTTGTTGTTACAACAAGGTCAGTGTTGCCAAGAAGATCGTGGTTAATATCTTCTTTTTTACCTGTTTGTACGCCGTTTTTGTATGGAGATACAACTTCATAACCATCCATACATGCTTGCATTGCACAAATTGGGTCAACTTCAGTTACACGAACGATCATACCTTCTTGACGTAAAGATTGAGCAGAACCTTTACCTACGTCACCGTAACCGATCACAAGCGCACGACGGCCAGATAAAAGCATATCTGTTGCACGTTTGATTGCGTCATTTAATGAGTGACGGCAACCATATTTGTTGTCGTTTTTAGACTTAGTAACAGAGTCATTTACGTTGATTGCCGGTACTTTTAAAGTGCCGTCTTTCCACATTTCGATAAGACGTTGAACACCTGTTGTGGTTTCTTCGGTAATACCGTGAATGCGCTCTAAAAGTGCAGGATATTTTTCATGAACAAGAGCAGTTAAGTCACCGCCATCATCCAAGATCATGTTGGCATCCCAAGGTTGGCCATTTACATTGATTTGTTGTTCAAGACACCATACATATTCTTCTTCAGTTTCACCCTTCCAAGCAAAAACTGGAATACCGCGAGCAGCAATTGCAGCAGCAGCGTGGTCTTGAGTCGAGAAGATATTACAAGATGTCCAACGAACTTCAGCACCTAACTCAACAAGCGTTTCAATAAGAACCGCTGTTTGAATGGTCATGTGGATACAACCAAGAATTTTTGCACCAGCAAGTGGTTTAGACGCTGCATAGCGTTTACGTAAGCCGATCAAAGCTGGCATTTCTGCTTCAGCAAGTTTGATTTCTTTACGACCGTAGTCAGCAAGTGAGATGTCAGCAACTTTGTAATCTGTAAATGAAGCATTAACCGCGTTCATCAGGATCTCCTAGGAAAAAATAGTATTGATCATTCTGTTCGCGGATGCCGTTGTTGGTTAAAACGACTGTTTAACCGATCGTCGAGCCTGGCAAAATGATCTTTAGTGCCGATCATTTGTCGCAGCATCCCTCGACTAGCGGAACATTGTACTTGGAAAAGCTTTTAGTGCCAATCCAGTTTTGTTTATTATCTGCGTAATTACGACTTTAGATTTAAATTATGGCCTTAAATATTCCCGAATCTTTGGCAAACCTCGAAGCGAACTGTGGCCTTTTTGCAGTTTGGATGGTACTTCAACATCATGGAGTGCAAATTGATGTTGCTGAGCTAATTAAAGTTTGCCGTTATGACGATGAAGGAACTTATACGATTGCTTTAGCCGTTGCTTTAAAAAAGTTGGGCTTTGAGGTGTCATTTTACTCAGATCATGATCCTAACATTAGCTCAAGCGAACGCATGAGCTATAAAGAAGCAAAGATATTAAAAATACCAACTGGGCCAGCGCTGAGCTATCAAGATATTCAAACAGAGACGCAAAATGGAAAAATGGTGATTGTGTACTACGACACTTTAGAAGGGGTAGGGAATCAGTCGCTCATTTATTCTATAGATCAAAATGAAATCTGCTTTTTTGATAGTTTTGAGCCGATGTCGGCAGCAGTTTTTGAGAATCAACGTAAAGCAGAAGGTATTTGCCGTCAGGCTGTCGTGATTGGTGATCGTAATTTAAATATTCATTCGACTAAATTGAATTAAATTTAAATGAGCCAGTAAAGTGCTGGCTCATACTGAAGTTATTGTTGTTGATATTCTTGAATGACTTCTAACGCAGCCCGGAAAGCTTCCTGAGTAGCAGGGGCACCGCAATATGGCAGGCTATGCAATAAAGTTTCCTGAATTTCTTCAACTGTACAACCATTGTTGAGTGCACCACGAACATGGCCCTTGAGTTCTGTTGGTGATTTGAGTGCAGTTAACATTGCCAAAGTAATTAATGAGCGATATTTACGTGGCAGCACACCTTCACGTTGCCAAGTCGATCCCCATGCATGTTCATTAATCCAGTCTTGTAAAGGCTGGGTAAAGGGCACGGTATTTTCTTGGGCACGTTTTACAAAAGCTTCTCCCATCACTTCTGTGCGAACTTTTAATCCATTTTCGTAATCTTGCTTAGACATTAATTTCTCCTAAAAATAAAAGCGTCGAGTGACGCTTTTATGGCTGTTTATTAATTAATGCGATTCAAAAATGATTGCAATAGTGAATTAGTGGAGGCATCAGTCACACTATTTGATGAGGATTTGATAAAGGTAGGTCTTTATTTAGCTTTTCATCAAAAACATCGGTAAGCATGCTATCGAATCGAATTGCGTTGTACTGCAATAATTGTTGAGCTTCGCTTTCAGAAATAAAGCCTTCTTTTATCGCTTGAGCAATATTCTCTTCAAAAGTAAGACCCGTAAATTTGCCTTTGGATTCAGCTTTCTTAAACTTATCCCAAAGCGGCTCAATGGTTCTTAACATTTGGAATGTGTGCTCTAGACGGCCAGTGACATCATTAGGTTCAGTTGAATAGTACACATGGCGTTTGAGTTGCTCTCTAAACGGATGTTCTTCCATCATGAGTTCAGCAACTTGTTGTTTTAACTCATCGTCAGGTTTTGAAATCACACGACCTAGCGGGAAACATATCCATTTGACAAATGCTGCTGGAAGCTTGGCTGGGAAGTTGTCAAATAGCCCCCAAAATGCTTCCTGAATATTCAAGAATGCTTTTTGCAGTGCTAGTTTTGCATGCAATTGTTCAGCTTCAGTTTTTTGTCCAGCCTCATAAAATTTTAAAATCGCTGTGGCAATAAACAAGTGCGCGTGAATATCTGCCAAGCGGCCTGATAGCATTTCTTTACGCTTTAGGTCTCCTGCGAGTAAGCCAAGTGCCATATCGGAAACAAGTGAAAAATTGGCGCTAAAACGATTGATGGTTTTATAGTAACTTGCAGTGAATTGATCTGCTGATTGAGGTGCATCACTCGAACCACCCGTCCAACCATAAGCAAATGATCTAGCACCGCGGTTAAAGGTATAGGCTAAATGTTTAAACAACAAATCATCGAATTTTTGTACGGCATTGGCTTTGTCATCAGACTGAAGTAATTGCAATTCTTCAAAAAGATAAGGGTGACAGCGCATTGAGCCTTGACCAAAAATCATCAATGAACGGGTTAAAATATTTGCGCCTTCTACCGTAATAGCAATTGGAATCGCTTGATAGGTGAGAGCAAGGAAATTGCGTGGCCCAAGTTGAATTGCACGTCCTCCAGCAATATCCATTCCGTGATTAACCACTTTACGCATCGTTTCAGTTGCATAGTATTTTGCCATGGCAGTCATTACAGCAGGGGTTCCACCTTGGTTTAGACCACACGTCACTAAATAACGGAATGCTTCAAGCATATAGGCATCGCTGGCAATTTCACTGCTTGCTTCTTGTACACCTTCAAATTTGCCGACAGAAATATTGAACTGTTGACGAATTCTTGCAAATGCACCGACAGTGAGATAGCTCATTTCACCTGCGGCTGTGGCTAATGCTGGCAATGAAATGCCGCGGCCAACACCTAGGCATTCCATCAGCATGCGCCAGCCTTTACCGGCATTTTCTTGTCCGCCAATAATCCAGTCAATTGGAATGAAGACATCTTTACCCTCTACTGTCCCATTCATAAATGGAGAGCCTGGATAATGTCGTGCACCTATTTTTACGCCTGCATGATTGGCTGGAATTAAAGCACAGGTAATTCCGTACTCAGTTTTAGTTTTATCTCCAAGTAAACCTTCGGGGTCATAAAGTTTGAATGCTAGACCGACCACTGTGGCAATTGGAGCGAGCGTAATCCAACGTTTAGAGAAATTCATGCGGAGTCCAAGAACTTGAGCACCTTCATATTCGCCATAGCAGACTACACCCGAATCTGGAATTGCACCTGCATCTGAACCTGCTTCCGGACTGGTTAAACCAAAGCATGGAATTTCTTCACCTTTAGCAAGTCCCGGTAGATATTGCTGCTTTTGCGCATCTGTACCGTAATGCATGAGTAATTCACCGGGTCCTAATGAGTTAGGAACCATACAACTCACCGCAGCAGTTAATGAACGCGAGGCAATTTTGCTCATAATGCGACTTTGAGCAAATGAGCTGAACTCTTTACCGCCAAAGGATTTTGGAATAATAAGACCCAAGAAGCCTTTATCTTTAATGAACTGCCAAACTTCAGGAGGAAGGTCTTTTAATTGATGGTGAATTTCCCATTCATCAAGCATGCTACATAGCACTTCAACTTCATTATCAATAAAACTTTGTTCTTCTGGTGAAAGTGTAGGATAGGGATATTTTTCAAATTGCGACCAATCTGGAGCCCCCATAAATAACTCTTTTTCCCACCAGCTTGTTCCTGCTTCTAAGGCTTCTTGTTCAGTGGTACTGATGCTCGGCATTGAGTTGGCCAGAGTTTTATATGCAGGTTGGGTAATTAAGTTAAACCGTAAAGGTTTAAACAAAATAATAATGCTAAGTGCAATAAGGGGAATCCCTAAAAGTAATGCCCACGGCGTTAAAATGAAAGCAGTAAGTATGGCTACAGCAATCGTAATAACACTACCAGCGACTCTATTTAGGTTAAAAAAGAAAATTGCCCATATTGCAACAAGCTGAATGACAATACTTAAAACAAAGAGTAGGAAAATCATACTTGCTCCTTGCTAGATAAGCCCTCAAGTTAGAAATAATAAAAAAGCGAGGAGAGATTTAAGGCTTAACTAGCGAATTTTTTAATGCTGTTTAAATTTGATTTTTTATGTCGCAATTGATGTATATGCTAGAGCAGGGATATATCGTGCTTTTAGGTATAAAATATTTTTGAATGAAAGTGTAATGGGTTGTTTTATCGATTTGTCAAGAAATGTTATTGATTTTCTTGTATAAATAAAAAAGCCCTCATAATCTGAAGGCCTTTTTAATACTTATGAAGTGTTAAGCTTCGATTGCTTGTACCGCAATTTTTTTCGCAGGATCTACCTTGCGACGAACTTCAGGAACAGGTTCACCATAGTATTGGCGATCAGCAAAATAGCTTGAACGAACCATTGGTGCAGACCAAATATTTCTAAAGCCAAGTTTACGGCCATGCTCTGCATAACGTTCAAATTCTTCTGGTGTTACAAAACGGTCAATTGGTGCATGCTGTTTAGAAGGTTGCAAGTATTGACCAATAGTGACATAGTCGACATCGTGAGCACGTAAGTCATCAAGCAATGCAATAACTTCTTCTTCAGTTTCACCAATACCCACCATCAAACCACATTTTGTTGGGATGTCTGGGCAGTATTCTTTAAACATTTTTAATAGGTTTAAAGAGTGCTGATAATCTGAACCTGGACGCATCGCTTTATATAGACGAGGTACAGTCTCAATATTGTGGTTAAATACGTCTGGTGGACATTCAGTCATAATGCGTAAAGCAATATCCATACGTCCACGGAAGTCTGGTACTAAAATTTCAAGTAATGTATTTGGGCTAAGTGCGCGAGCTTCTTTAATACAGTCCACAAAATGTTGTGCACCGCCGTCAAGCAAATCATCACGGTCAACCGAAGTGATTACTGCATATTTGAGCTTAAGATTGGCAATTGTCTCTGCCATGTGGCGTGGTTCATCAGGGTCCAATGCATTTGGACGACCATGCGCTACGTCACAGAAAGGGCAACGCCGTGTACAAATATCACCCATGATCATGAATGTTGCTGTACCACCGCCAAAGCATTCTGGAAGGTTCGGACAAGCTGCTTCTTCACAAACGGTATGGAGTTTTTGAGCACGTAAAGTCGTTTTAATACGCTGAACTTCTTCTGGTGCCGTCATCTTGACACGAATCCAGTCAGGTTTACGCGGCACTTCAACCGTAGGTACAACTTTTACAGGAATTCTTGCGACTTTTTCTGCGCCACGAAGTTTTACACCCTGTTCAGGTTTACGGTGTTCTGACATATTTAACTTTTCCACTCGTTTATAGAGACATTGACATTGTATTATAGCGGACTTCTACAAGTAATAGCGGAAAATAACTATTCATATAATAAATGTGGCTATTCAGAAATATAGGGTTGAGAAATACATAAATTCACCGCATATTAGCCATAATTTATTATAAAATATGGTCATTCAACAGAGGAAGGAGCTTTCAATGCCACGTAAAAAAGAGGTCGTTAGTGGGAATTTCGTTAAGTACGATGCGGTAGTTCTCGGTTCTGGACCTGCAGGTGAAGGCGCGGCAATGAAGCTTGCAAAAGCTGGTAAGCGTGTTGCAATTGTAGATGTACGTGATCAACTCGGTGGTAACTGTGCACACGTAGGAACCATTCCAAGTAAAGCATTACGTCAAACAGTTTCTAGCATTATTCGCTATCAGCGTGATCCAATGTTTCAAAAAGTAGGTGAATGGAAACAGTTCACTATGAAACAGGTCTTGCGTAATGCGCACAAAGTGATTCAACAACAGGTTGATACGCATACACGCTTTTATGACCGTAACAAAATTGGTGTCTTCCACGGTCGTGCATATATTCAAGACAAAAACACAGTTTTAGTTTTTAGCCACGAAGGCATTAAAGAAACAATTATCTGTAAGCAAATCGTGATTGCGACAGGTAGCCGTCCTTATCATCCGCAAGGTCTTGATTTTGACCACCCGCGCGTATTTGATTCGGACAAAATTCTTGATCTTGATTACTCAATTCAAAAAATTATTATTTACGGCGCAGGTGTTATTGGCTGTGAATATGCCTCAATCTTTATTGGTTTAGACCATAAAGTTGACTTGATCAATACTCAACAAAAACTCTTAAGTTATCTAGATGATGAAATCGCCGATGCTTTGTCTTATCACTTACGTGAACAGGGCGTGTTGATTCGTCACAATGAACAAATGGATCATCTTGAAACATTTGATGACCACGTTGTTCTACATTTACAAAGTGGTAAAAAGATTAAAGCTGATGCGATTCTTTGGTGTAATGGTCGTTCAGGTAACACAGAAGGTTTAGGTCTTGAAAATGTTGGTTTAGTACCAAATAGTCGTGGTCAACTTTCTGTAAATGATCAATATCAAACTGAAGTTGAAAACATCTATGCTGCTGGTGACGTGATTGGTTGGCCTTCACTTGCTTCGGCTGCCTATGACCAAGGGCGCTGTGCTGGTGCAAACATGAGTGGTGAAGACGCTAAGCCAGTACGTGATATCCCTACAGGTATTTATACCATTCCGGAAATCTCATCTATTGGTAAGAATGAACAGGAATTAACGGAAGAGAAAATTCCGTATGAAGTTGGTCAGGCTTCTTTCCGTCATTTAGCTCGTGCACAAATTACCGGTGATACAGTGGGTGAATTGAAAATTCTTTTCCATCGTGACACTTTGGAAATTTTAGGTATTCACTGTTTTGGTAATAATGCTGCTGAAATTATCCACATTGGACAAGCAGTTATGCACAGCCCAAACAATACTTTGAAATATTTTGTTGAAACGACTTTTAACTATCCAACAATGGCTGAAGCATACCGTGTAGCTGCACTTAATGGTATGAATCGTTTATTTTGATTTTAAATAAGTTTTTCATAAAAAAGCCCGCAAACTTGCGGGCTTTTTTATTTTTATTAGACCATATGTTTTTTATATTTTTATGACAATGTACAGAGTGATTTCAGCGTCTCATCTCTCTAGTGTGCACAAAATGCTTGATTAAAATATACAAACAAATCAGGTGTCTGTTTCCATAAAACAATAGATAAAACCAGAAGAGCTAAGATGAGGAAAGTCATAATTGTTTTCAAAAGTACGGCATTATACGTCATGAATAACAGCCTCCTCATTTACAAAGAAATGTACGATTACCCCTAATATACTCAATGCGATAGAACAGAGCCAAATCGCATTGTAATTACCTGTTAAGTCATGGTTAACACCGCCAAGCCAACCACCAAAGAAAGACCCGACTTGATGGGTGAAAAATACAATACCACTTAACATTGAAAGGTATTTAACACCAAACATATTTGCCACGATACCGTTGGTGAGCGGAACCGTAGAAAGCCATAGAAGCCCCATGATAATACCGAAAGCATATACTGTATAAGTGCTTAGAGGTAATAATAAGAAAGCAATGATTGCGATGCCGCGGCTACCATAAAGTGCCATTAATAACTTAGGTTTCGAGAAACGATCTCCTAACCAGCCTGCGCCATAAGTCCCTACGATATTAAATAATCCGACTAAAGCAAGAAACACCGTACCTGTAGCGGCATCAAAGCCGTGGTCGATTAAATAACCTGGTAGGTGAACACCCAAAAAGACAACTTGGAAGCCACATACTAAAAAGCCTAAAGCTAACCACCAAAAAGGTTTATGTTTTCTAGCAATATTCAGTACTTGTTTAAAGGTGAGCTGAGGTTGGGCAATTGCTTTTGGGGTTTGGTTGCTTGGCCCTTTTAACATCCATGCTAGAGGCATAATAAGAGCGATTAATAGCGCACTTACCATTAAAGCTGACGACCATCCCACTGTCTTAAGTAAGAGAAGGGTAGAAGGCAGCATAATAAATTGGCCAAAAGAACCGGCTGCACTAGCAATACCCATTGCCATACTTCTTTTTTCTGGCGGAGCAGCTCGGCCTACTGCGCTAAGCAAAACTGTAAAAGAGGTTGCTGATAAAGCTAAACCAATAATAAGACCTAAGCTTAAATTCAAAATGAGTACACTTGAACTAAAAGCCATTAAGAGTAAGCCAAGGGTATAAAGTAATCCGCCGACTGTTACCACAACTTTACTGCCATATTTATCTGCAATTGCCCCAGTAAAAGGCTGAACTGCACCCCAGATTAGATTTTGCATGGCAATTGCTAGACTAAAAACATGCTGTCCCCAACCGAACTCATGACTCATCGGGACTAAATAAAGCCCAAAACCATGTCGTACACCTAGTGACAAAGCCAAAATAATGGCACTTCCAATGAGCATATAAATGAGTGATTGAGAAAACTGATGGCTTGTTTTAGTCATTGTGAGTAGAAAATTATAAGAATGTGATAAATCATTGTAGAAGATATATCGAATAATATCGATATATCTATAAAATTATTTTAAGAAAAATTAAAAAGTATCTTAGAGATTTCGGATTATTATGAAAAAGGTGAAGAAGCAAAAATCATTTGTGATTTCTGCTTCTTATCAGAATTAAGCTGCTGAATTGCGTTCAAGTAGAGCTTGTTCAAAAAGTATTTTTTCTTTTTCTTTGTGCTCGGTTGTGAAGCGAATCAAAATTACACTACAGCCTGCAACCATAACCAGTCCACCTAAAATAAATAGACAAGTTTGAATATCAAGTACGCCTTTTAGTAAGAAACCAGCTGCTACTGCGCCCACATTTCCACCTGCGCCAATAATGCCTGCGACGCCGCCTAATGCATTTCGGTCAATAAAAGGGACTAGTGCATATGTTGCTCCGCAAGCCATATGGGTAAACAATGCAAAAACTGTCATGGAAATAATTGCAAGAGCTACGACGTTCATTTGAGAGAAGAGTATTAAGAATAAACCTTCACCTAAAATCATCAGTACAAGTACTTTAGTACGTCCGTCTAAACCTTTTTTAAGTGCGACTTTATCGGAAATAATACCGCCTAATGCACGTGCAAATAAGGCAAGAAGGCCAAATATACCTGCGGTTAACCCTGCTGTTTTTAAATCCATTTTGAATTGGTCAACATAGTACATTGCGGCAACATTATGGATGAAAATTTCAATACCAAAGCAAGCACCATAAGCGAGGAATAAAATCCAGACACGGTAGTTACGAGCCGCTTGCATTAAGATTGCCATGCCACCTTTTTTACCACTACCCACCTCAATACCTTTTG
>NZ_POYH01000045.1:0-189747 GCF_002899995.1 Acinetobacter sp. AKBS16
GCTGCTGTTGCTGCTACTTTAGCTTTCGTTGGTTGTTCTAAGAAAGAAGAAGCTCCTGCTGCTGCTGCTGCATCTGAAGCTGTAGCTGCTGCTTCTGAAGCTACTGCTGCTGCTTCTGAAGCTGCTGTAGCTGTTGACGCTGCTGCTGCTGAAACTGCTGCTGCTGCTTCTGACGTTGCTGCTGCTGCTTCTGACGTTGCTGCTGCTTCTGCTGCACAATAATCTAGATTCTAGATTAGATAAAAAAGAGGACATTTTGTCCTCTTTTTTTATGCCTAAATTTTATGTTTACACATTAAAATAGATTTGATGTATTAATGGCTAAGTATACTTTTCTAATATTAAGAAAAATTTATTCTAGATTTATTTAAAGTCATAAATAAAAAAGCAGATCAATCGATCTGCTCATTTCCAACGCGTTGTCTAAATTTCTGACCCGCTCTGAAGGTAACTACACGGCGTGCAGAAATCGGAATTTCTTCGCCAGTTTTCGGATTACGTCCTGGACGCTCGCGTTTATCTCTAAGCTCGAAATTACCGAAACCAGAAAGCTTAACCTGCTCGCCCGCAATAAGCGCTTGGCTAATTTCGTCAAAGAACAACTCGACCATTTGTTTTGCTTCACGGCGATTTAAGCTGGTTAACTCACTTAAATGATCAGCCATGTCTGCTTTAGTTAATGCTGTCATGAGGCCCTCAATGTCGCTTGATAAGTGTTTTCCAACACTTGGATTATATTGTCCATACCAGATTTAATTTCAGCATCTTCAAGCGTACGTGAAGGATGTTGCCATAATAACGCAAACGCTAATGAGCGTTTACCTTCTTCGACACCCTGCCCCGTATACACATCGAATAACCAAGTAGAGTCTAAAAGCTCTCCACCAGTTTTTTCGATTAACTGCTGAATATCTCTGACATTTATATTATCAGAGATTAAAAGCGCAATATCACGTCTAACCGAAGGAAAACGTGATAATTCTGTAAAATTAGATACATAAGATTGCAAAACGGCAGCCTGATCAAGCTCGGCAACCCAAGTTGTGCTCAAATCTAGTTCGTTTTCTAAAGATGGATGCAAGCGGCCTAGGTAACCAATTGATTGGCCATCAACTAAGATTTCAGCAGATTGCCCTGGATGCAACCATGGACGCTCTGAACGTACATACTCAACTTTGACACGTCCAGCAGCTAAAATCTCTTCTACTTCACCTTTAAAATCGAAGAAATCCATTGGCTGTGGCTTAGCATGCCATGATTCAGGTTCACGAGAACCTACGGCAACTAAAGCCAATGTAGGAATTTGCTTCAGATCCTGAATAGAATTAGCATTTTGATAATCAAAACGCAAACCTAGTTCAAAGAAACGTACACGGCTTTGCTGACGGTTTAAATTATATTGTACACAAGGGATTAAACTCGAAAGCAATGTGCTGCGCATTGCAGCCAAATCACTAGAGATTGGATTTGCCAACATTAACGGACTTACTTGCGGGTTCAATTGCTTTTCAAGTTTTGCATCAGCAAAGCTAAAGCTAATCGCTTCTTGATACCCTAAAGTGACTACCGTTTGACGTAACTGCGCGATTTCAAAACGATCTTGGTACTTAGCAAGTTGAACATCCATACTTGGTAAGCCGATCTGAATATTGTCATAACCATCAATACGTGCAACTTCTTCAATCAAATCTTGATAAATTGCCATATCGTAGCGATGTGATGGTGGAACTATGCTCCATTCACCATCCGCTTGAACAGTGACTTCACAACCTAATCGAGTTAATGCATCTGTAATGAACTCTGCCGCTACTTTGTAACCCAACAACTGGTCTACTTGAGCTTGCTTAAGTTCAATCGCTTCACGTTTCGGAAGTAAATCAGATTTTTCAGCTACAGTAATTGGGCCGAACTCACCACCCGCCAACTCTTGAATAAGCTGAGAAGCACGGTTCATCGCAATTAACGGCAATTCAAAATCTACACCGCGTTCATAACGTTGTGAAGAATCTGTATGTAAGCCAAAGCGGCGAGCACGTCCAGCAATCGCAAGCGGAGCAAAAAATGCACTTTCCAAGAAGATATCAGTCGTATCATCAGTTACGCTTGATGCTAGACCACCCATGATGCCAGCGATTGCTAGTGCTTTTTGGTCATCTGCAATAACCATCACATCTTCTTGCAACTCAACTTCTTGATCATTTAAAAGCTGTAACTTTTCTTGTGGCAGAGCTTGGCGAACGTGTACATTTCCTTCGATTTTAGCTAAATCGAAAGCATGCATTGGCTGACCCAATTCCATGAGGACGTAATTGGTTACATCAACTAAAATACTATGAGTACGAATTCCTGAACGTGCTAAAGCCTGTTCCATCCATTCAGGGGTCGCAGCTTTAACATTTACATTTTTAATGACACGTCCTAAGTAGCGTGGAGCACCATCAGTGCTGATGACTACTTTTTTCTCATCAGTGATTGTCGCATCAACCGATTTAATTTCAGGCTCATTCATTTGCAGTTGGTTAATCACTGCAACTTCACGTGCGATACCACGAATACTAAAGCAGTCACCACGGTTTGGTGTAATACTAATATCGATGACATTATCATCAAGTTTTAAGTATTCACGAATGTTTACCCCTACTGGAGCATCATCAGGTAACTCAAGTAAACCATCGATTTTATCTTCAAGGTCAATTTCAGAGGCTCCGCACAGCATGCCTTGTGACTCAACACCACGAAGCTTACCTTTTTTGATTTTAAAATCACCCGGTAATATTGCACCAATAGTTGCCACAGGTGCTTTCATCCCAGCGCGAACGTTAGGAGCACCACATACAATTTGTAAAGGCTCACCTGAACCAATATTCACTGTTGTTACACGCAGACGGTCTGCATCAGGGTGCTGCTCAACTGTTAGAACTTCACCAACCACAACTCCAGTGAATGGCTTAGCAACAGGTGCCAGCTCATCTACTTCAAGACCAAGCATAGTCAACTGATCAGATAATGTATCACTATCAATTGCTGGGTTAACCCATGTGCGTAACCAATTTTCGCTAATCTTCATCTTTATAAAACCTTATTTAATCCTGAAAAAATGTTAGGCAAATTGGCGTAAGAAACGCACATCATTTTGATAGAACATACGCAAGTCATTAATGCCATAACGCAACATTGCAAAACGTTCTACCCCTAAACCAAAAGCAAAGCCTTTGTATTTATCAGGATCAATCCCCGCAGCACGCAATACATTTGGATGTACCATGCCACAGCCTAATACTTCTAACCAACGTCCACGCTCATCCATGATATCCACTTCCGCACTAGGCTCTGTAAATGGGAAATATGATGGACGGAAACGTACTTTTAAATCTTTCTCAAAAAATTCATTCAGTAGGTTAATCAATAAACCTTTTAATTCAGCAAAGCTGGTGTTCTCAGCAACGTACAAACCTTCAATTTGATGGAACATTGGCGAATGCGTTTGGTCTGAGTCGCAGCGGTATACACGGCCTGGACATACAATACGAATTGGCGGCTGGCTTGTTTCCATGGTACGAATTTGCACACCAGAAGTATGCGTACGCAACAAATGGTTTGCATCGAAATAGAAAGTATCATGCATAGCACGTGCAGGATGGTGCCCAGGAATATTTAATGCTTCGAAGTTATGATAGTCATCTTCAACTTCTGGTCCTGTAGCAACCGTAAAGCCAGCTTTAGTAAAGAACTGACAAATACGTTCTTGCACTTGAGTAACAGGATGAACTGTACCAACGCGCTGTCCACGGCCTGGCAAAGTAATATCAATGGTTTCACTTGCTAATTTTTGCGCCAGTGCAGCTTGTTGTAATGCTGTTTGACGCTCAGTTAAAGCGTTATTAATTGTTTCTCGAACAGCATGAATCGCAGCACCTTGTACTTTACGTTCTTCAGGGTCCATTTTCCCTAATGCTTTCGATTGTTCTGCAAGCTGGCTTTTTTTCCCTGTAAATTGCACACGCACCTGATCAAGTGCAACAAGGTCTTGAGCTGCTGCAATGGCAGCAAGCGCTTCTGTGGTCAGGGCTTCCAGTGACATAGTAACTCTCAAAGCAACAAATTTAAAAATATAATAAAACACTGCATTCTAACAGTTTTTCACCGTATTGATGAAGTTTATCCATCATGAAAAATGTATTAGGCAACAAAAAGATAAAACGTATAAAATAATAGCATCGTCAATGAGATCAATTATTATGGCGCTTAATCAGATTTGGAAACAACAACTTACACTTGTGACCTATGGTAACGAATACCTACGTCAGAATTTAAGTTTTAGCCAATGGCGACAACATCATATTTTTGACCAACATAGTTTTCAATTTCGTGACTTAATTTCACAACATTTACTTGCTCAACATTTCCAAGTTTGGTTAGAAGCACTCAAAAAACAAGGGACGACTCAAATCTCTCTTCACCTATCTACTATTTTAAATGAAGAGCAAAACCCGAATAGTAATGTCGAACTTTTACCTTATGCTCATTTTATTGTAAGTCATCAAAACAATAAGAAAATCGCATGGATTTTTGGACATGAGCTTGCCGAATGGTACAGCAGCGATAACGAGTTTGAGCCGCCTCTGACTCAACGCAGCGATTTACGCTTAGAGACTTTCTGGCGTTTTGAATTGAATGAAAAATTATCTAAAAAAGTTGAAGTTGACTTAAAAGCACCTCAATGGGATGAAATTGCAGACTTTATGGAAACTGAGTTATTTCGAAGTAAGTATGCAGCAGGTTTTGAAGAACCAGAATTTCAGAAAAAATATTTTGATGGGTCAACACATCAAATTTCGTTAGAGCATCAACCAACTCTTGCTCTTATTCCTGAAAGCTACCTAGCAGATTGTGCACATCAACTCCTCTACCGCACTCAGGCCTTATCAGATTATTTAGAGCAGAAAAAACGCACCGCAAATGATCCTTTAGGGGAAGACCTAGACCAAGAACAAATTATTAACTTAAGAAACTTTACCCACAAAACTGACGACCTATTTGCAAAACTTATTGTGAAAGCAGCAAATCACTATCAAACAGCTCAATTAAAACCTGTTGAGAAACCCTCTCCTTTTGATGCAACGAATGAGTCCGCAACTCATTTAAAAGCACCTCATCACAAAGCTGGAGGAACAGGGGTAATCAAGCTTATTGTTCTGACAATAATTATTTGTGCTTTAGCCTATTATTTTGGGTTATAAATTTAGGGCTTAGCTTTATATCATGATTAGCGATTATTGGAAATTTGCATTTGGCTTTCAATACAACACCCAATTATATTTAGATCATAAAATTGATTACCATGAGCTTCGACATTATTGGAGCATTCACACTCATCAATTATTTTATGTACGTGATTTTAATTCCAATAAATTACTTTATGATTCTATTGATGGCTTGGTAATCGATCTTGCTCGGCAAGGTTTTAAACAATGTAAACTCTACCCTTTTGACATTCTTTTTTCAGCAACAGCTTTAAATCCTCATCCTATTTTTGAATTTTCTCAACATAACTATCCTGTCATCACATTACAAAACAATGATAAAGTGATTGCCCTTGCTCAGATTGAATATGAAAAATATTTAGAAATCGAGCCTATTGGTGATCCTCGTGAATTTTGGGGTATAGCCTCTAGTCAACGCTATACAAATCAACTACTCTGTATGAGTATCATTGAACTAAGTCCTCAACAACAAAAAGCCTGTAACCAATTTGGGCAAATGCACCATTGGGATGATTTTATTGAAAATATTGTAAAAAATCTAAAACAACACCCTATGGCACAGTACATTTATTTTAATTTTAAAATGGTAAATAACCTCTATTTAGATCAGTATGATGAAGAGAGTTTTCCTCTACTCGAACAACCTATGCCTCAACCCAATTTGGGCTTTAGCCTTATTCATCTTTTTGAACAAGTCCAGTCGAGTTTTAGCTCTCTTATGCATCCTCACAATGATAGCTCGCCCTATCAAAACTTTAGTCATGAACAATATCTTCAACTCTCTGAATATCAAGAAATCATTCATCAACAATTCGTTGAACTTATTTGCTATACAGCAAATCATTTACAATCTGCCACATCAATCACAGTACAACAAAAAGAATTGTTAAATCAGCTACATCTTGCTACGTCAGACCTTCCAAATGTTGTTTCTACATCAAGGGATTCAGATCAAATACCAAATACCGCGATCGAAATGCAAGAACCATCTATGACTACATTACAAGCAATCACCTCTATCGCACTATTTTTATTGATTGTCTTCGTATTGTTGTATGTACTGTACTGGTTAACCATACAATTTAAATTTGTGCAATTTGTATTAATAATCTGTGGCGCTATCAGCTTTTTATATATTTTATCAAAAAAATAGATATAAAAAAGACCGCTAAAAAGCGGTCTTTTTTTGAATCTCTAAGCTTATGCAGCTAATGCGCCTTTAGCTTTTTCAGCTAAAGCAGCAAATGCTACTGCATCATGCATAGCGATGTCAGCTAATACGCGACGGTCGATGATCACTTGAGCTTTTTTCAAGCCATCGATCATACGGCTGTAAGACAAACCGTTTTGACGAGCACCAGCGTTGATACGCGCAATCCATAGAGCACGGAATTGACGTTTCTTCTGACGACGGTCACGGTAAGCGTATTGACCAGCTTTGATTACCGCTTGGAACGCTACGCGGTAAACGCGTGAACGAGCACCGTAGTAACCTTTAGCGCGAGCAAGAATTTTTTTGTGACGGCGATGAGCCACTACACCACGTTTTACACGAGCCATTTATAATCTCCTTAGATGTATGGGCACATACGACGAACTGAAGCAACGTCACTTACGTGAACCATTACACAGCCGCGCAATTGACGGATACGCTTAGCAGATTTTTTGGTCAAAATGTGGCGCTTGAATGCTTGTTTGCGCTTAAAACCGTTTGCAGTCGCTTTGAAGCGTTTAGCTGCACCACGGCGAGTTTTTAACTTAGCCATAGTAACCTCTTTTGGGCACCTGTTCGGCACGACTGCACCATTGCAAAATCGACCTGCAGGTAAGGAAGCGCGTATTTTATAGTATGCTGACTAAAATTAAAACTATTCCTAGAATTTTTTTAAATTAATCCCTTTAGAAATGAGAGAAACCTATCTCTTTTTTAGATGAATATAATCGGCAATAATTTCAGCATCGCTGCTTATTTACCCCTATAATATGGGCAAATTATCAACATACGATATTTCAAATGCAGAAACATGATGCATTCATCAATTTTGCTTAACATTAGCAATTTTGATTCAAGAAATTATTGTTGCCTATTCACTTTATCAAATTACCAAAGACCCTTTAACTTTAGGTTTAATTGGACTAGCAGAAGCCATTCCATTTATTGCCCTATCGCTTTGGGGTGGTTACTTTGCTGATAAATTTAATAAACAGGTCATCATGAAAATCTGTTTATTTTTCTCAGTACCTCTTCCTTTAGTTTTATGGTTACTGTTCCATCTGCATGGGTTGGGTCATATCAGTGTAAATTTCCTTTCTTGGGGTATTTATGCGGTTATTTTTGGTTTGGGCACCATACGTGGTTTTTATAACCCTTCTGCTACGTCCCTAAAACCATTTTTAATTCCACGTGAGCTTTATGCAAATGGTGCAACATGGACAACTATTGGTTGGCAGAGTGGTGTAATTATTGGGCCTATGCTCGGTGGGTTCATGCTCGCTTATTTAGGCAAAGAAACCAGTCTTTTTAGTGTTGCCGGTCTACTTAGTATCTGCTTTATTCTCATTAATTTATTACATAAGCGTAGCTTTCCTAAAATTGAAACTGCCAATGTTCTAGAAAGCTTAGGCGATGGCTTTCGCTTTATTTGGAAAACCAAAATAGTTCTTTGGGCGATTTCTTTAGACCTTGCCTCTGTTTTATTTGGTGGTGTAATCGCTCTACTCCCTATTTTTGCCGAAGATATTTTAAAAGTCGGTCCTGAAGGCTTGGGTTACTTGCGTGCAGCTCCTTCTATTGGTGCGCTCATTACTATGATTGCTTTAACTCGTTTTCCGCCAACTCAGCACGCATGGCGTAATATGCTACTTGCAGTTGCAGGGTTTGGTGTATTTACAATCCTTTTCGCGTTCTCGAACAACATGTGGTTATCACTATTTGCGTTGGCGATGACGGGTGCTTGCGACAGTATTTCGGTGGTAGTTAGACAAACCATTTTGCAAATATTCCCACCAGAAAATATGCGTGGTCGCGTAGCGGCTGTAAATGGAATGTTTGTCTCATCAAGTAATGAGCTGGGTGCATTTGAATCAGGCTTGGCTGCCAAATATTTGGGTACTATTGCAGCGACTATTTTTGGTGGTTGTATGACTCTTGCAGTGGTGACATTCTGTTGGCTAAAAACCAATGATCTTTTTAAAGTCGATATTACTAAAAGCTCAGAAAATTAGTTAAATCATTTTAATAAAAGCATCTTCGGATGCTTTTATTTTAAATAAAACCTGTAATTACCCAATAAATGAAAATATAACGCCCAGCTTTAGCAATAAGGACCATAAATAAAAAACGCCAAAAATTTTCTTTGAATAAGCCAGCAACCAAAGTAATAGGGTCTCCAATCACAGGTGTCCAACTTAAAAGCAGCGAATAAAAGCCATATTTATGATAAAAGCGTTGGGCTTGTTCTAAACGTTTTGCAGAGACTGGAAACCATTTTTTATGTTTAAACTGTTCTATTTTTAAACCTAACCACCAGTTCACACATGAACCTAGTACATTTCCAAAAGTAGCAATCAAAATGAGAAGAAAAGCTGAATGCTCACCTTTTAATAGTAAAGTAGCGAGTACAGCTTCTGATTGTAGCGGTAATAAGGTAGCCGCCCCAAAAGCACTCAGAAAAAGTAAAAAGTAACTTAGCATGTTAAATTAGACCAAATCACCTTTCACCTTATTCATTACCCTACCAATAAACTTAGATGACTTTAATTGATAATGCTTTTTGTACTGCAGGGCGTGCTGTTAAGCGAACAATGTATTCTTGTACATACGGGTAATCCTCTAATTGAATCCCCTGCCATTCATAACGCAAAATCCAAGGTAGAATTGCCATATCAGCAATGGAGTATTCCCCTGCAACAAACTTCTGACCAATGAGCTGTTTATTCAACACACCATATAAACGCTTAGTCTCATTTACATAGCGGTCTATAGCATAGGGAATTTTCTCTGGCGCAAAGCGGTTAAAATGATGATTTTGTCCTAACATAGGACCTAAACCACCCATTTGCCACATAAGCCATTGTTCCACTTCAACTCGCTCTTGCTCGTCTGTCGGGTAGAACAATCCAGTTTTTCGTCCTAAATACTGCAAGATCGCGCCTGATTCAAATACTGAAATTGGCTCACCACGTGGACCATCTTGGTCAACAATGGCAGGAATTTTATTATTCGGAGAAATTTTCAGGAAGTCTGGTTGAAATTGATCATTTTCTAAAATATTAATTGGGTAAAGGGTGTAATCCAGTCCCATTTCTTCTAAGGCAATTGTGATTTTATGTCCATTGGGTGTGCCCCAATAATATAGATCAATCATTCTATTTTCCTATTCATCGTTATCATGACTGCGTCTTGCGTTATATCATGTTTTGGGTAATACAATGATATTTCCAACACCAAAAAACACATAAAAATTGAGAATAACTTTGGATTAAAACGATATTAAACGTCAGTTTAAGAAAATAGGGCTAAAAGACGAGAGGCATAAAAAAGCACTGCTTTTGCAGTGCTTTTTTTGAGTGTTACTTTTTCTTTTTCGGTCCAAGTAACATACCCATTTGTCGACCTTCCATTTTCGGTGCTTGCTCTACAACCCCTAACTCAGCTACGTCTGCTTCAATTTTTTGCAATTGAGCTAAACCAAGTTGTTGGTGAGCCATTTCACGACCACGGAAACGTAAGGTGATCTTAACTTTGTTGCCTTCTTCAAGGAACTTCAGAATAGCACGAAGCTTAACTTGATAATCACCTACATCAGTTGCTGGGCGTAGTTTGATTTCCTTCACTTGCACTTGATGCTGTTTTTTCTTGGCATCTTTTTGCTTCTGTTTCAGGTCAAACAAGTGCTTGTTGTAATCCATGATTTTACAAACAGGCGGCTCAGCGTTTGCGACAATCTCAACAAGGTCAAGATCTGCATCCTCAGCAGCACGCAGTGCTTCATTTAATGAAACAATTCCTTTTTGCTCACCATCAGCACCGACAAGGCGTACTTCTTTTGCACGGATCTCATCGTTAATTGCTGGACGGTTACTCTTTGCACCTTGTTGTTGGTTACGGTCAGGCTGTTTAATCTTTCTTACTCCACAATATACCGGCCACGTTCGGCGACGGCAGATTTCACTAAGTCAATGAAAGCATCCACTGACATAGTACCTAAATTTTTTCCTGAGCGAGTACGTACATTCACTGTACCTTCTTCAACTTCTCGATCACCAAGAACTAACAGGTAAGGAATGCGCTCTAGAGTACGCTCACGAATCTTAAATCCGATTTTTTCATTTCTCAAGTCAGAAATAGCACGAAGACCATTTTCCTTGAGTTTTGCCACAACTTGCTCACTTGCTTCAGCTTGAGAATCAGTAATATTCATGACACATGCTTGTACAGGTGATAGCCAAGGCGGCATAAAACCAGCGTAGTGTTCAATTAGTATACCAATAAAACGCTCAAAACTACCAAGAATTGCACGGTGCAACATGACAGGTTGATCACGCTCGTTTTCTTCAGTTACATAAGAAGCATCTAAACGAACTGGCAAGTTGAAGTCACACTGAATGGTACCACATTGCCATACACGACCAAGACAGTCTTTTAAAGAGAACTCAATCTTTGGACCATAGAATGCGCCTTCACCCGGCTGCAATTCCCATTCAAGACCAGCTGCATCTAAAGCATCTGCCAAAGATTTTTCAGCTAAATCCCAAAGTACATCATCCCCTACACGCTTTTCTGGGCGAGTAGATAATTTCATTTGAACTTCTTCAAAGCCAAAGTCTTTATAAACATCTAAAGTGAGTTTAATAAAGTCTGCAACTTCTTTACCGATCTGTTCTTTAGTACAGAAGATATGCGCATCATCTTGAGTAAAACCACGAACACGCATAATACCGTGTAAAGAACCAGACGGCTCATTACGGTGACAAGAACCAAACTCAGCTAAACGAATTGGTAAATCACGGTAAGACTTTAATCCTTGGTTAAACACTTGAACGTGACAAGGACAGTTCATCGGTTTTACAGCATAGTTACGACTTTCAGAATGAGTCGTAAACATGTTTTCTGCATAGTTTGCCGCATGACCAGATTTTTCCCAAAGCGTAAAATCTACGATTTGCGGAGTTTTGATTTCTTGGTAACCATTGTCTTGCTGAACTTTACGCATGTACTGTTCTAGTACTTGATAAATAGTCCAGCCATTTGCATGCCAGAACACCATACCCGGTGCTTCTTCTTGCATATGGAACAAGTCTAATGCTTTACCAATTTTACGGTGGTCACGCTTTTCAGCTTCTTCAATACGCTTGATATAAGCTGCTAACTGTTTTTTATCAGCCCAGGCAGTACCATAGATACGTTGAAGCTGTTCATTCTTCGCATCACCACGCCAGTAAGCACCAGAGATTTTAGTAAGCTTGAATGATTTTAAGAATTTTGTGTTCGGTACGTGCGGACCACGACACATATCTACATATTCTTGGTGGTAATACAAGCCCATTGCTTTTTCTTCAGGCATGTCTTCCACAAGACGTAATTTATATTCTTCGCCGCGGTCAGTGAATACTTTGATGACTTCATCACGCGGTGTCATTTTTTTGATAACGTCATAATCTTGATCGATGAGCTTTTTCATACGCTCTTCAATCGCTGCCATATCATCTAGTGTAAAAGGACGTGGCATCCAGATATCGTAATAGAAACCTTCTTCGATGACCGGACCAATCACCATTTTTGCTTCAGGGAAAAGCTGTTTTACTGCGTGCCCTACAAGGTGTGCACAAGAATGGCGAATGATCTCAAGACCTTCTTCATCTTTTGGAGTGATAATTTGTAAGGTCGAGTCTTCGGTAATTAAGTCACATGCATCAACTAAGCGATCATTTACTCGTCCAGCAACGGTATTTTTTGCTAAACCAGGCCCAATACTTTGAGCGACTTCCATAACAGATACAGGGTGATCAAAACTCTTTTGATCGCCATTTGGCAATGTGATAATTGGCATAAAAAAATCCTTAAGGAGTGATGCCCTATACGAAGGAGCATTTCACCGCGAGATTATGATCGAGGCAAGCCTCAAAATATAAAAACGGTGTAAATCAAAATTAAAAAACCTGAAAGATTTTACACTTGTTCAAGCCAAGTGAAAACCTTTGTACTCATAAAATCATAAATACATTTTGCTTATACGGTAAACAGCAATAAATGACTTTAATAAGGACCTAGCTAAATTTTCAGAAATACATAAATAGGATAATTATTCATCAGAACTGATTTAAGATGTTGAAAATAGCATTTCTGCTCATTTTCTGACTGGGAGGTATTTCTCTTTAAGACTAAAGCATTAATGCTTTGATTACTATTAAGCCATATTTTCAAAGAATGAATTAAAAAATAGAACATGGAGTTGTTTCACATGGTTAGTGCCTATAACGAATTACCACGTACACCCGCAAACTTTGTTGCGTTATCCCCTCTGCGTTATTTAGAACGTGCAGCTTATATCTACCCAGACCAAGCTTCTATTATTCATGGCAACCGTCAGATTTCATGGAAACAAACTTATCAGCGCTGCCGTCAATTTGCATCTCAGCTTCAACAATTAGGCATAGTTAAAAATGATACGGTTTCAGTTTTACTGCCAAATGTACCAGCAATGATTGAAGCACATTTTGCTGTACCAATGGCGGGTGCTGTTCTTAATACCCTAAATACCCGTTTAGACGCTAAAACCATCGCTTTTATGCTAGAGCATGCTGAAACTAAAGTGCTTTTAGTTGACCCCGAGTTTGTTAATTTAGCAAGAGAAGCTTTATCACTCATTCCTAACCAACATATTATTGTGATTGATGTTGCTGATGAAGAGTATGAAGGCGAAAACCAATTCCTTGGTTCTTTCGAATATGAGGAATGGTTAGCTCAAGGCGATGCCAATTTTGAATGGCAATTACCTGAAGATGAGTGGGATGCAATTAGTTTAAATTATACCTCTGGAACCACTGGAAATCCTAAAGGAGTGGTTTATCACCACCGAGGTGCTTATTTAAATGCGGCTAGTAATATTTTAGCTTGTGGCATGAAACCTCGAGCCGTTTATTTATGGACACTTCCTCTGTTTCATTGTAATGGTTGGTGCTTTGCATGGAGTATTGCAGCAAGTGGCGGAACCAATATTTGTCTACGTAAAGTTGACCCAGAACTGGTGATGCAGCTTATTGCAAAACATAAGGTTGATTACTTCTGTGGTGCTCCTATTGTCCTGTCCATGATTATTAACCTACCGAAAGAAAAACAGCCAAGCATAGAACATCATGTTGAAGTTATGGTGGCAGGTGCTGCACCACCTGTCGCTGTCATTGAAGGTATGCGAAATATTGGGATTAATGTCAACCATGTGTATGGTTTAACCGAAACCTATGGACCATCTGCGCTTTGTGCTTCCCAAGCGGGATGGAGCGACCTCTCCATTACCGAGCAAGCGCAACTACACTCTCGTCAGGGTGTACCTTATCCTTTACAAGATAGTATGCGGGTGTTAGATCCTGAAACGATGCAGCCAGTTCCAAATGACGGTGAAACCATGGGAGAAATCATGTTCCGTGGCAATATTGTCATGAAAGGATATTTAAAAAATCCAAAGGCAACTGAGGAAGCTTTTGCAGGTGGCTGGTTCCACACTGGAGACTTAGCGGTTTGCCACCCAGATGGTTATGCAAAAATTACTGACCGCTCTAAAGATATTATTATTTCAGGTGGAGAAAATATTTCATCTTTAGAAGTCGAAGACGTTTTATATAAACATCCAGCAGTTTTAACAGCCGCTGTTGTGGCAAAACCTGACGAACGTTGGCAAGAAGTACCATGCGCATTTATTGAATTAAAAACTGGGGCTAGTGTCACGCCTGAAGAAATTATTGAGCATTGTCAAAAAGAACTTGCGCGCTTTAAAGTTCCTAAAGATGTGGTGATTACTGAAATTCCAAAAACCTCAACAGGTAAATTGCAAAAATTCATCTTGCGCGAATGGGCAAAAGAACGTGCTTAACCTGAACTCTATAAAAATAAAAAAGCGGCGTATCTAACGCCGCTTTTTATTTAAAACTGTATTAACCTTGATCTGACAATAGAGCAACCTGTTGTACATAGTTAATAAATTTCATTTTAGTTGCTTCAAGATCTGCTTCTGCAACTTGCTGGGTTTTATCACGATTAATTCTTAACACATGCTGACGTAAAGTATGTCGCTCGGATGCATTATAGATTTTGCTAAATTCATTGATTGCAGGGTCGCCCTGCTCGATCATACGATCTACCCAACGCATGAGTTGAGCTTGTTTTTTCGCGCCTTGCTGAGGAGTTAAATAAGATAAAATGACTGTCTCATCTTCATTGCGCAAGAGTTTACCAACACGCTGAAACTGACGACGGCGCGCTTCGAATGAACTAATATTCTGAACTTCCAAAAGAGCATCAATTAAACGCTCATCAACAGGAAGTTTTTGAATTTGTTTGATAGAAAGTTGTGCTAACTGCTCACCTAAAGCAGCCATACGTTGAACTGCTTTTTTCTGTTCGGTTTTACTTGCACGTCCTTCTAAAGAATCAAAATCTTCTTCAGTATAACGCTTGGGACGACGTGCCACGATTAATCTGCCTCATAAAATTTTGCGGCGAATAACGCCTGTACTTCATTTAATGCCTGTTCTTCGTCAGTGCCATCAATGACTAAACGTAAAGTAGTCCCTTTACCTGCACCTAACATCAGTAACGACATAATATTCTTTGCATCTACTAAATGATCGCCCTTACCAATTTGAATTGACGAACGAAACTTTGTAGTGACCTCTATCAGTTTTCCTGATGCACGTGCATGTAAACCGAGTTTATTAATTACATCAACAGTTGTGTCTATCATGACCAGTGCTTCATTTCTCTGTGTAAGACCTGAACAGACCATTCTGCCTCAAGTGCTTGTTTTAGTCTATCTACCATATAAACTGAACGATGCTGGCCGCCTGTGCAACCTATTGAAATCGTCATATAGTGACGATGCCCTTCAGCAAATGCCGGCAGCCATTTTTTTAAGAAGTGGAGAATGTCCTCAAACATTTCATTTGCTTGTGGACTTGCTTCTAAAAATTGTTTAACTGGCTCGTCTAAACCAGAAAAGCGGCGTAATTCTAAATCCCAATGGGGATTTGGTAAATGCCGTACGTCAAAAACATAGTCGGCATCTAAAGGAATGCCATGTTTATAACCAAATGACTGCAATATAACAATCAGATTATCTGATTGTCCTAATTTTGATAGCAAGATATGTTTTAAATCGTGAACACTTTTATCTGTGGTATCAATGTGAACAGTGGCACGAAACTGAATTGGAATCAGCAACTGCTTTTCTTCATGAATACACTGTAAAAGGCTTTTGAAACGATTTGCTAACGGATGTGGACGACGTGAAGCACTAAATCGTGCAATCAAATCTTGATCTTGTGTCGTCAGATAAATCACATCAACCGTACCATGTTTTTGTAATTGCTCAAAAACATGGTCGAACTCTTGCATATCTGCCCGAGTACTTCGTACATCCACCCCTAAAGCAAGCTGCTCAAGATTATTTTCATGATCTAGCTTTGCCACGATCTCAGGCAGCAATGCCAAAGGTAAATTATCAATACAGTAGTAGCCCAAATCTTCTAATACTTGAAGAGCTGAAGATTTTCCTGAACCAGACTGTCCTGTCACGATAAGTATACGCTTCATGGCATGGCTGTCCTTTTATATATTATTGAGGTGTAAAGGCAACTTGTAGATTATCAATTAAGCGCGTTCCACCTAACTTTGCCGCGACAAACAACACAATATCACGATCAAATTGAGAAGCAGCTAACAAATTAGGTTGACGAGCCTCCACATAATCCACAACAAAACCATTGTCTGTCAACAGTGTTTTCAAATCTGCCAAGACTTGTTGTAAATCTTTACCTTGGTGTAATTGCTCTTCGGCTTGTTTTAAACCTTGATAAATGACTGGTGCAACCTGACGCTGTTCAGGAGTCAAGTAACCATTTCTTGAACTCAGTGCCAAACCGTCTTCTGCACGAACAATTGGTACGCCAATAACTTCTAACGGAATATTCAAATCCTGTACAAACTGGCGAATCACTGCTAATTGCTGGTAGTCTTTTTGACCAAAGAAAGCATAATTCGGTTGCACAATATTAAAGAGTTTGGTGACAACCAGTGCCACACCATCAAAATGCCCCGGACGTGAGCTTCCACATAAATCATCAGTAATTTGACTGACGCTAATGTTAGTTAAGCGAGGTTGTGTACCGTACATTTGTTCAACTGATGGTGCAAAAATAATGTCACAGCCAACATCTGCAAGTAGACGACTATCCTGCTCTAACGTACGCGGATAATTATCAAAATCTTCACCCGGACCAAACTGTGTTGGGTTCACAAAGATACTCACAACCACAACATCACATAACTTTTTCGCTTCACGAACAAGAGTGAGGTGGCCTTCATGTAGATTTCCCATCGTTGGGACAAAACCAATGATTTTACGTGCAGCTCTAGCAGGATTTAAAGAAGCAGCTAAGCCTTGTATAGTGGTTTCTGTTTTCATGAATTACAGCTCAACTTGGAAAGTGTGTTCTTTAGCTGGGAACGACTGATCTTGTACAGCAGCATGAAAAGCTTTAAAAGCATCTAAAATCGCTGTTTCACCAGATTGCTCTTTCATAAAGTTACGTACAAAACGCGCAACTCGACCAAACGTTAGTCCTAACATGTCTTGTACAACCAATACCTGACCATCAGTCGCATTACCTGCCCCAATACCGATCACAGGAGTATTTGGGAACAATTCGGCAATTTCTTGACCTAATTGTGCCGGAACACATTCAAGTAATAAAACTGCCGCACCCGCTTCAACCACCGCAGTACAATCGGCAATAAGCTGATCGGCTGCTTCGCGCGTTCTAGCTTGTAACTTGTAGCCACCAAATACATGTACAGACTGCGGGGTTAAACCTAAATGTACACATACAGGCACACCATTACGTGTTAACACTTGGACAGTTTCACTTAACCATGCACCACCTTCGATTTTGATCATTTGGGCACCAGCTTGCATAACTGTTTTCGCATTCTGCAAAGCATCGTTTAAAGTGGCATAACTCATAAATGGTAAGTCAGTCATAATTAAAGCATGCTGATTACCGCGACGGACTGCCGCTGTATGATAGGCCATGTCTTCAACAGTTACAGGTAAAGTTGAGTCACGCCCCTGAATTGCCATTCCAAGAGAATCACCAATTAAGATCGTATCAATTTCAGCAAGTTCCATTGCTTTTGCCATACTTGCATCGTAACAAGTTAGGCAAGAGAACTTACGTCCTTCGGCTTTAAATTTTCTTAAGTCACTTAGACTAATCATGATGGTATCCTCTACAGGAGTTTGCAGAACGTAATAAGTCCGGCTTTAAGCCCAAGACTCATCAGCAAGTACAGTCAGCGTTGGCTGCTGTATGAGTTCTAAATTTTTAAGTGGCTGATCATTAATATGTAGATCAGCATCTAAATCTAATAAAGGAATCACAACAAAATCTCGTTGTAATATTCCTACATGCGGCACCGTTAAGCGCTCATTTTGTATTTTTTCATTGCCATAAATCAGTAGATCAAGATCTAAAGTTCGCTCCCCCCAATGACGGAGTCTCACCCGCCCAGCTTCCTGCTCAAAACGCTGTAACTGATCAAGTAATTCAAGCGGAAGTAACTCGGTTTTTAACTGAGCGACTGCATTTAGATAATTCGGCTGATCTTGGGGACCCATAGGGGGACTTTGGTAAAGTTTAGATACTTTCACTTCACCAAGAGATTTAAGTTTGGCTATCGCTTCAGACAGAATCTGGCGTGAATCACCTAGGTTACTTCCTAAGCCAATATATGTGGTTACTGTCATTGTGTCGGCCCAAAAATAACTTGGCTCAAATCACGTTGTACCCGCTTGCGCTTTAAAATTGGATGATCACTCATCACATTCGTTTGTGCTGCGGAAGATTTTTCAATAAAACGGTCAATAGACTGCTCTTGTCGTGCACGCTCTTTTTTACCACGACGGCTTCGAGGCTCTGGAACATCAACCAAAGGCTCAATTTCCGTATCAACTTTATTGCTTTCAACAGGCTCAGCAGCAACCTTACGACGACTTTTCGCCTTCTGACGATTATATTGGCTAATCGCAGCTTCTTTTTCGTCGTTTGACATTTCTTGGTAAGCTTCCCACCAGCTTCCCATTCCCTGTGTTGTGTCATCACCTGACTTTTCACGAAGTAATAAGAAATCAAACCCAGCGCGGAAACGAGCATGGCTTGCCAATGCTTCAATTTGCTGTGGTTTTGGATTAAGCAAACGGGTTTGCATTTCCCAAACTTCACGAATAAAAGTTTCGGCAAAACGAGGAATAACTGTGCGTGTTGCTTGACGTTTTAAAACATCCAAACCTGCTTGAGCACGTGCTTCGGCCGGAACAACGCCTTTTGATAAATAAAAATCACAACGCTCTAAAAATGGCTGCCACAATAAAACCGCATAGAAAAATGCCGGATTAATCGTTTTACCCACCTGAATACGTTGATCAGTATTTTTTGCTGCACGTTGAATAAATGGAGTGAGATCCGGACGAATATCAGCAAAAAGCTGTTTCCACACGCCAAAGTCAATCAACATTGGTAATACGCGTGCCAAATGCCCCATTGTGAAAAGCTTTTGAGACTCATCGTATAAACGGTGTGGTGAAACATCACGAAGTAATTGTGTCATCTCAACATCAAAAATGTCGAGAATTGCCGGATCAATTTTAAAGTTGAGCTTAGCTGCAAAACGTAATGTCCGAAGCATACGCACCGGATCCTCTTCAAAACGTTGCACAGGATTGCCCAATAAACGTAAAGTCTTACTTTTGACATCATCAATTGCTTTACAGAAATCGAGCACAATACCCTTACGCGGCTGGTAGTACAGAGTATTGATAGAAAAATCGCGTCGAGCAAAGTCCTGTTCGATGGTTCCCCAGTTGTTGTCACGTAAAATCATGCCCGAAGCACTGGTCACCGCTTTTTTAGGAGGAGCACGGAAAGTTGCAACTTCGATTAGCTCACGTCCTGAATAGACATGTGCCAATTCAAATCGACGGCCAATAATTCGGCATCGACGGCCAAAAACTTCTTTAATTTGAGAAGGTGTTGCATTGGTGACTGCATCGAAATCTTTAGGATTGAGTCCTAGCATTAAATCACGGACACCACCCCCAACAATATAAGCTTCATAGCCTGCTTTAGTCAGACTATCGATCACATCTAAAATCGAAGAAGGAAGTTGGGCTGTGGACAAACCACATTTTGACGCTCGCAAGGTTTGCAAAAGACGCTGTCTCCTACGTCAGGACGTAAATAACAAGTTGTCGCTAATCATAGCTCTAACACACACAAAGGGCAATTTGATTCTCTTAGATTGCGTAGGAAATGATAATTGACGAATAGAACTTTTATAAGGCTAAACGCGATTTATTTTTTTCAAAAATAGCTGGTCCAATTCCTTTAACGTTTTTAATTTCGTCAATATTTTTAAAGCTACCGTTCTTTTGTCTGTATTCTACAATCGCTTGAGCCTTTTTCTCACCTATACCTTTTAACTGCTGAAACTCATTTACATTCGCCTGATTCAAATGAATTTGCCCTGTAGAGTCATTAAAATTTTTAGTTTGAGAAATTTTAGAACCATTAGAATGAGAAGACTTAGTGATGTTTAACTTTTGGTCATACATCTGTTGTTTAGCCTTCCATTCTTGAAAGTTTTGATCAAAAGATTGTGTGTAAACCGAAGGTGAAATTACTCCCAAGCACAAAATTATTAAAACAAAATACTTATTTTTCCAAAATCTCATGCTGTATTGCATGTGGTTTTTCCCCTGATTTTAATTGTCGTTTTGCCTGATTCCACAATTCATCCATTTCGGACAAGGTCATGTCTTCCAATGTTCTTTGCTGTTTTATGGCTTGCTCTTCAATAAAAGCAAAACGACTTCTAAATTTATGTATGGTTGATAAAAGTGAACTTTCACTTGAAATGCCAAGTTTACGTCCTACATTGACTAATGAAAACAGGCAGTCTCCAAATTCATCTTGAATTTCATTACTATTTTGATTTTTAAGTGCCTGTTTAAACTCATCTAATTCTTCTTCTAATTTTGTATAAGCATCTTCTACCGTTTCAAAATCAAACCCAACTTTTGCGACATTTTTTTGAATTTCCTGCGCTTGAGATAGTGCTGGTCCATGTTTAATTTCATCTAATCTTGATTGTGGTTTGCCTTGCTTTTCTTGTTGTTTAATTTGTTTCCATAACTCACTTACTTGTTCTGGTGTTAAGTTGTTAAATTGGTCTGCTTGAAAAACGTGCGGATGACGTCGTACTAATTTTTCACTAATTGCCTCAACCACATCTTGAAAATTGAACGCCCCCTGCTCGCTAAACATTTGCGATTGAAATACCACTTGTAATAACAGATCACCCAATTCATTCCGAATTTCATTAATGTCACCTTGACGAATTGCAGCCTCGACTTCATATGCCTCTTCAATCGCATATTTAGTCAGTGACATTGGAGTTTGCTCTTGGTCCCACGGACATTTTTCACGTAGCTCTTGCATAATTTTAAGCAATTTATCCATGTAACCCTCAAGTTCAAAAAATTGGTCAGTAACTTTAAAATCTTAATTTGCTATGATCAAAATTAAAGCGGCAAATCATTCGTCATATTGTAACGATAAAGAGAAAAAAAGATGAAACATAGCATTCTGATTAGTGGCGCAGCTCAAGGTATTGGAGCAGAAATTGCACGGGTATTTTATCAGCGGGGTTATAAAGTCGGCATTTATGACATTAATGAGTCGCTTGCTCAAAATTTAGCGCAGGAATTAGGGCCGAATGCATGCGCAGGGTATCTAGATGTCAGTGACTACAGCCAGTGGCAACATATATTAAAAGAATTTACCGACTGGGCTGGCGAGCTTAATATTTTGGTGAATAACGCAGGGATTTTATATTCCGGAGCCTTTGAAAATATCGATATCAAGTCACACCAAAGAACAATCAATATTAATGTAAACGGCGTAATCAATGGTTGCCATGCTGCACTCCCTTATTTAAAGCAAGCTTCTTTTGCACGAGTCATTAATCTCTCTTCAGCTTCTGCAATTTACGGGCAAGCTGACCTCATTTCTTATTCGGCCAGTAAATTTGCAGTGAGAGGAATTACCGAAGGTTTAGATGTGGAATGGAAAAAATACGGTATTCGTGTTTTAGATGTGATGCCTTTATTTGTACAAACCGCAATGGTCAACAATATGGATGCAGGTTCTATTCAAAACATGGGAGTCGATTTAACGCCTAATGATATTGCTCAACAGGTGCTTTCACTTGTAGAGAAAAAAGCTCATTTCTGGACACCTACTCACACTCCAGTTGGTATAAAAACCAAATTGCTTTATCAACTCTCAACAATAAGCCCCCAGTTTTTAAATCGTTTAACTAATATTTATCTATCAAGAAAGTAGCTTATAAAAAAGGCCGTCAATTGACGGCCTTTTTCTCAATTTAGTTAAACACCTTGAATCATGCGTCGTGCGCTAATAATCCCCGGTTGTTGCTCTAAACGAGCTAACAAACGTGAAAGCTGAGCCAAGCCTTTCACCTCAATGAGCAACTTCATATTAGCAATACCATCTGCCTCAGAAATTGTGTTCACCTGACGGATATTAATCTGGTCAGAAAAAATCACTTGAGTTAAGTCTTTGAGTAAGCCACGACGATCATAAGCCTCAACTACAATTTGAACACTTTGACCACGAGTTGGCTGCATTTCCCAATCGGCTTCAACAGCACGTTCTGGCTCTTGCTTGATCATACGTTGATAATCAGAACATAAGACTTTATGAATACTTACCCCACGGTTCAACGTGATATAACCGGCAATTGATTCACCATGAACTGGTTGGCAACACTGCGCAATATGTAGCTCAACATTGTCTAAACCATCAATTAAGATGCCATGCGCAGACAGAGTATGACTAGCACGTGGGTTTAATGTTGGTTTAAGTACCAGTTCAGGTTCATCCTGATCCAGATGCATTTGACGATTAATCTGATTAATCAGAGCATGCAAACTAATATCGCCGCTGACCAGACTAACCAAAATATCATCCCCTGTTTTCACATTAAAATGTGACGAGTAATCGTTGAGATCGATACTCTTAGGGTGAATCGCCAATCGAGACAATTCTTTGTTTAGTAACTCACGGCCAACTTCAAGGTTCTTACTACGGTCTTGCTGTCTGAACCAATGACGTAATTTGTCACGGGCACGAGCTGTCTTGATATAACCTAAAGAGTTCACCAACCAGTCACGGTTAGGCTCACGATCCTTCTTGGTTAAAATCTCAACCTGCTCACCTGTTTTTAACGTATAGGTTAATGGTACATAGCGCTGGTTAACACGTGCTGCATAACACTTGTTTCCTACCTCTGTATGCACATGATAAGCAAAGTCTAAAACTGTTGAGCCACGTGGTAGCTCTTTAATATCACCATCACGACTAAAGACATAAATCTTTTCAAAACCTTCAAAGTCTTGAAGCTGATCAAAACCTTCCGTCTCATCTTCATTTTGATGTACTGTTGTTTCATTACGTTCTTGGTAATGTTCCAAAACAGCACGAAGCGAATGCAAACGGTGGTTAAAAGAGTGGTCGGTATTCTTTGAACCTTCTTTATAGTTAAAGTGCGAACATACCCCTAACTCTGCTTCGTCATGCATCTCATGAGTACGGATTTGTACCTCTAAGGATTTATTCTCAGCAATAACAGCAGTATGTAATGAGCGATAACCATTGGCTTTCGGGTTAGTAATATAGTCATCGAACTGATGTGGGATATGACGCCAAATCTGATGAACAATACCTAATGAGTGATAACACTCAGGTACGCTATTCACCAATACACGTAAAGCACGAATATCATAAAGCTGATCGAAACTTAGGTTTTTGCTTTTCATCTTTCGATAAATCGAATAAATGTGTTTTGCTCGACCTGTAATTTCAGCTTCAATACCATGCGCCGCCAATTCACTTTTTAAACGGTCTATCACGAACTGGATATAATGTTCACGCTCAAGACGTTTTTCATTGAGTAATGAAGCAATCTCTTTATAACGGTCTGGCGCCAAATAACGAAACGCTAAGTCTTCAAGTTCCCACTTCAGCTGTGCAATACCAAGGCGATGCGCTAATGGTGAATAAATAGTTAAAATTTCACGCGCCACACGCTCTTGACGTTCACGTGATGAGTTTGCCAACTCACGTAAAGAGTAAGTACGTTCAGCTAACTTAATTAAAACGACACGAACATCTTCGGTCACTGAAATCAGCATTTTATAAATGCCGCTTAAATGTTCCCGTTGGTTGTTATTAAAATGGTCTTCTAGTCGTTTATTTTTTTCAATAAGCTCTGAAAGCTTACCCATTGCCAAAGTACCTTTGACAAGGTTATAAACTTGCTCACCAAACTTTCGCTTTACTTCTTCTATATCAGTAATGTCCTCACGAACACTACGATAAAGCATTGCAGCAGATAAAGTATCTTCATCTACATGTAAATGCGCCAGAATATCAGCCATTCCAACACCAGTAGCAAATGTATTGGAACGATGATTAACCGTTGAATCTAACTCTTTTTGTAGGGTTAAATGCGCAACCTCTTCGAGTTGTTTAAGCTCTGCCCCATCTAATATTTCACGAACCCGATCCAACCATGAGGCTAAACCGACTTGTGTTTCGGCGGCATGCTCTACAGTCGTTTCCTCTGACAACTCAGTTAGTTGTTCAGGTAACTGTTCACGTACTGTGACCATACCATTCTCCTGGATATGTAACTCATGTTTTTAATCGTTTATCTCTTGAATTTTCTCAAATAAAGCAATCGATTCAACATGTTCTGTGTGCGTAAACATGTCCATAACCGCTGCTTTTTTTAACTGGTAACCATGTTGAACCAAAACACCGGCATCCCTTGCTAATGTTGCTGGATTACATGATACATAAACGATTCTTTTTGCTCCAAAGTTCGGTACATACTGCATAATTTCATATGCACCAGCACGAGGAGGATCAATCAATAATGCATCAAATCCTTGATTTGCCCAAGAATGATGCGAAAAATCTTTTGTTAAATCTTGTGAAAAGAAGCTTGCCTGCACCAGATTATTACGCTTTGCATTATCTGTTGCCCGCTGCACCATTTCTTCACTTGCTTCCACACCAACAACCTGACCCTTTGCACCAACACATCGTGCAAGTGGAAGCGAAAAATTACCTAACCCACAAAACAGATCTAGTACTCTTTCACCCTGTTGCAATTGAAGCAATTCACATGCCAATTGCACCATTTGTTCATTTACTGTGGCATTGACCTGCGTAAAATCCAATGGCGAAAAAGCAAAATTTACATCAAATGCATTTAAAGCATAATGTAATCGCATAGCTCCTTGTTCTTCATCAATACGACGAAGACTTTCGGGTCCTTTAGGTTGCAAATACAACTGCCAGCCTTTGTGTAACGCAAATTGTCTTAATTGGTTGACATCAGCATTGTTTAGTTTTTCGATATGACGAACTAATAAAGATGTTTCATGATCACCTTTTGCTAATTCTACATGACCAATATGCGCTTTGCCTTTTAGACTTTGGAGTAAATTACGCAATTCTGGCAGACTATCTGATAACTTTTTATCCAAAACGCTACAAGTATGGATAGATGTTAAACGATTACTATGATGCTCACGGAAACCTAGAATCAAACGGTCCTGTTTTGGCAAATAGCGCACACCTATTCGAGCACGACGGCGATAATCACTTTGCAAAGAACGAATTGGTTGTAACCATTGTTCAGGCTGAATACCAGCAAAGTGTTGCAAGTGTGATTGGAGGACATTTTGCTTTAAACGGATCTGCTCATCGGGGTGGATATGCTGCATGCTACAACCACCACAAATACCATAATGAGGACAAACTGCCTCTACACGATTTGCTGAAGGTTCTGCTAAAAGCGCTACCATTTCAGCTTCTTCAAGCCGCTTAGCCTCATGCGTAATTTGGGCTTTTACTGTTTCTCCAGGCAACGCATAACGAATAAACACTTTTTTACCATGCTTATCTGCCGGATGGTCTGGATGAGAACCATAATGCGCAATTCCCCGCCCCTCATGAGAAAGAGTTTCAACCTGAAAAATATATTCGGGTTGTTGAGGTTTACGAGATTTGGCTTGCTGTTTCAAAGAATGAACCTAAAAATTTAAAAGATTAAAATAGTGGGACGTAAATTCGGTATGTTTCGATGTACGTTGCCACACCTCAAGAAAATCGGCTTGCTGAGGCATAGTCTGTAAATACTCAATACTCGAACTAATCCAGTGGTTATGCTCATCTACATTCATTTGGCCTTTGAGCAATAGCCAACGCAAATAAATAAACCATGTATTGAGCACATCACCTTCACAATAACTGGTTAACTTTAACCATTGTTCTGTACGTACATATTCAGGCACATGATAACCCGACTCACCACGTTTACCTGGTAAACCTAAAATACAGGCTACATCATCGAGTTTCTGGAAATTACGGCCATTAAACATTGCCATAACATCCATTAAATCAATATGACGGTGGTGATAACGGTTTTGGTAATTATTAAAACGCTTCTGACTATCAAGCTCGCCTTGATCAAATAACCCGGGTGCCGAAAGACCATGATACATGGCACGGAACAAAATGACGGGCAAATCAAATTGCGAGCCATTCCAGCTCACTAAAGTTGGATGGCGCTTATCAAAAATGGATAGAAATTTCTGTAAAATTTCAGCTTCCGAATAGTGTTCCCGACTAAAAGAAAATAATCTGAAACCTGATTCATCAATCCACAAACCAGAAATACAAACGATTTCATGTAAAGGCAAACGCTGAAAATCCATGCCGGATTCTTGGCGACGGATTTTTGTGAGTGCCTGTTCAACATCTGCCTCTGGCAAATCAAGATGATATAAATGCGCTCCCGCTTTTAAATCAGTTAAAGTTTCAATATCAAAAACTAAAGTAGGAAAACGCATTTTTTCTCTCAATTATGAGTCATCAGTCCTGTACTGAGAACAGGCCTGTAGACAAGTAGCGATCACCACGGTCACAGATAATGCAAACAATCACAGCATCCGGATTTTCTTCTGCAATTTTTACTGAAGCCCATACCGCCCCCCCAGAAGATGTACCTGCACTAATTCCTTCTTCACGTGCTAAACGGCGAGCTGTTTTTTCCGCTTCAATTTGCGGAATATCCATAATTTGATCAACACGCTTTGGTTCGAAAATTGTAGGTAAATATTCTTGTGGCCAACGGCGAATACCGGCAATATTTGAACCTTCAGAAGGTTGTAAACCAATAATTTGAATATCTGGATTTTGTTCTTTTAAATACTTAGAAACACCCATAATGGTACCGGTTGTACCCATTGAACTTACAAAATGGGTAATCTTTCCACCTGTTTGTTTCCAAATTTCAGGGCCAGTCGTAAGGTAATGAGCTTCCACATTATCTGGATTGCCAAACTGATTGAGGACTAAACCTAGGCCTTCAGCTTGCATTTGCAAAGCCATATCTCGTGCAGCTTCCATATTCGGCGCTTCAATCAATTCTGCGCCATAAGCACGCATGGCGTCCTTACGCTCCTGACTTGAATTCCCTGGCATAATAAGTTTCATTTTATAGCCGCGCATCGCCGCAACCATAGCTAAAGCAATACCGGTATTACCACTGGTAGCTTCAACCAATGTATCACCTGGTTTAATTTGACCACGCTTTTCAGCCTGCATAATCATGTTATATGCAGGACGATCTTTTACAGAACCTGCTGGATTATTACCTTCCAATTTTGCTAAAACCGTTGCCTGCGTATGACAAGCCAAGCGCTGCAAACGGACCAGAGGTGTTTTACCTACATAGTGATCTAACAAAAATTCGTCGGCTAAAAAATCAGGTTGTGTATTACTCATGATCAACACCTAAATCGGGGTGGCACTATTGTATGAAAAAATGATCGGTACTGCATCCATTTCACTATGCTTTTTAATGAAAGTGATTAAAGCCCAGTCAGTTATAAAATGCCGTCTGTTTTAAAATAAAGCGTGATAATATGCCCTACAGAGAGATCAATCTGATGTAGCTATGTCTAATTTCAATAAAACCTTATCGAAACGCTTACGTCTGAATCATGCATATGGGCAATTAATTGCTCTTATTTTTGTGCCCATTATGATTTTAACGTGTGTTGGGGCTTTTCTGGTTTTAACTGAAACATCACGTTCTGCAAAGCAACAACAATTGCATCATGCCTCAGCGATTTTGGCACGCTACAATCAAATTGCTAAAGATCTCTACACATTAGTAGAACTACAACCAGACGAATATGATCATGCTCAACATATTATGCAAAGTATGTTTAGCGAGAAAAATCTAAAGCGTGCTGCTTTAATTGATAGTAATGGTCAGACTTATTTAAGTATCGGTTATCGAGATAATCGTTACTGGCCTAACTTCACACAAAACAATAACTTTTTTGGTCCGATCTCTTATAACCATAATAATATTTATGGAGTCCGTATCATTGATACCGCAGGAAAGCCTCCTGTCTGGCTCTTGATTGAAATGGATAATCAACCACTTGAATTAGCGCGTTATCGCATTTTGATTGCTTTGGTCATTACCGGTCTGATGACTTTATTATTACTTTTGCTCTGTCTTAACTTTTATTCTCGCCGCTGGATTGCACCCATGTATGAAATACGTATGCAATTACAGCGTCTCAATGCAGACACTTTAGACCAACACATCGTGATTAACAGTTCCGGTGAGTTAAGATTACTCCAGCGCGATATCGCAAACGTGGTGAAACGCTTACATTTTAGTTTTTTAGAGTTAAAAGAACATACCGAGCAAACAGAAGAAGACTTACGCAGAACTTTAGATACTTTAGAAGTTCAAAACATTACTTACCGTCAAGCACGCGACCAAGCCATTTCATCTAATCAGGCAAAATCGGTTTTCCTTGCCAATATCAGTCATGAACTTCGTACACCGCTTAATAGTATTGATGGCTTTATTCATTTATTACTTCGCCAACAAAATTTAAGTAACGAACAGAACCTTTATTTACAAACTATTCGCAAGTCCTCCGCCCATTTATTAGCATTAATTAATGATGTATTAGATTTCTCAAAAATTGATGCAGGTAAACTGGAACTTGAAACAGCACCTTTTGACTTAGAAGAAGCTGTATTTGATGTCATGGATATGTTGTCACCTTTGGCTGCACAAAAGCATATTGCCATGGCTTTTTATTATGCAGATAACATTCCTCAACAGGTAATTGGTGATGCTTTACGCTTTAAGCAAATTTTGACTAATTTGATTTCCAATGCCATCAAGTTCACGCCAGATGGTGAAATTATTGTTCGTGTACGTATGGAACATGATGACATCGGTCAGTGCTTGCTTCATTTTAGTGTTCAGGACAGTGGTATTGGTTTAAGTGGTACAGACCGTAAAAAATTATTTGAGTCGTTTTCGCAAGGCGATGCATCTGTTACCCGCCAATTTGGTGGTACAGGCTTAGGTCTGGCAATTTCTAAACAATTGGTTCATCTCATGCATGGCCAAATTGGCTTTGAAGATAACCAAGAACGTGCTCCAACAGAAAAAGGTTCAACATTCTGGTTTACTGCACAGTTTGCTGTAGATGAAGAACATGAGATTGAACATCCTCACTTCGAACATTTACAAGTGGTGTCTTATTTAGCTCACCCTGCAACAGCGAGTGTTTTACGCTACTATCTTGAAAATTATCAAGTACCACATATTGAAACTCAATCTATTCTGGACTTGTTTAGCCGCTTAAAACATCTCGACCAGAAAGACAATACATGGCTCATTGTTGATCATAGTGGTGATACTGAAGCTCTACTCAAAGAAATTCGTAGCCGCTATCAAGGTAACTTAGCAGTTTACGGCTATCAAATGACGCTTGAGCCAAACATGCTCACCGAATATCGCGCTCGCCCACTTTATCAACCATTAAGCCGCAGTGGCCTCATTCAATTATTAAGTGACCAACCTATCTTTGAAGAGGAACAACAAGACTTTAATGGACAGGGGTTACATATTTTGGCGGTTGATGACCATTTACCTAACTTAATTGTTTTAGAAGCATTATTAGGTGAGTTAAATGTCAAAACTACTAAGGCCTTAAGTGGACAAGAAGCGCTTAATATTATTCAAGAAAGAATTGATCAGAAACTTAAACCATTTGATTTGGTATTTATGGACATTCAAATGCCGGTTATGTCGGGCATTGATACCACACGTGCGATCCGCTCTTTAGAATCCACTTTAGATGGGGAAATGCAACTTCCAATTATTGCTCTAACAGCCCACGCGCTTGCAGATGAAAAGCAAAAGCTTCTTAAAGTTGGTATGAATGACTATGTCACCAAACCAATTCAAATGGAGCAAATCATTCAAATTTTAACGCAATGGACGAAAAACAACTTTACTGCGCAAAATCTAGCTAAAGATCATCATGTGGTTGCAGAAGCATTAGATCCAGAAATTTTAAATTGGCAGCAAAGTTTACAACTGGCAGCAAACAAAGAAGATTTAGCTCAAGATCTTCTCAAAATGTTGGTAGATAGCTTCCCAACCGAGCTAGAAGAAATGCAACAACTCATTGAGCTTGAAGACTTTCCTCAGCTTGAGCATGTACTACACCGTCTTTATGGTGCTACACGCTATGTAGGCACACCAAAACTTCAACAAGTGACAGGTGACTTTGAACAATTTATTTCTACGCTACGCAAAGAACGCCGTAGAGCTGACGATGGCTTCATTGAAGAAGTCATGAGACGTTTCGATGAATTAGGTCTCGTCATTAAAGAAGTTGAGAGTGCAGCTCATCAAATTTTAGTCATACCAGATTAAATAATAGTTGCTAAATAGGCATGACTGACCTGTCATGTTTCCAATTTCCAGCCATGCTATGCTCCGCTTATCGATAAAAAAATAAGCGGGAATTTCATGGCACTATTACGTATTGAGAAAAATAATGGCATTGCAACAGTTTATCTAAACCGTCCTGATAAACGTAACGCTATGAGTTTTGCTCTACTCAAAGAACTCGTAACAACGGCTAAAGCTATACAAAAAGACCGAGATATCCGCTGTGTAATTTTGACGGGTGAAGCACAAGTGTTTAGTGCTGGTATTGATTTATCTGACTTAAACAATCCTAAGAACTCTGCATTTGCCATTTGGGAACTTGTTAAACCAGGACAAAGTCTTTTCCAAAAAGCCTTTCTTATTTGGCAAAATTTGCCCGTCCCTGTTATTGCCGCTCTTGAAGGTTATTGTTTTGGGGCAGGTATGCAACTTGCACTAGCTGCCGATATCCGCATTGCCCACCCAGACACTAAAATGTCGATTATGGAAAGCCGCTGGGGCTTAGTACCCGATATGGGACTTACCCGTTCGCTCAAAGGCTTGATTGGAGTTGACCTTGCAAAAGAGCTGACTTTAACTGCCCGTGTTTTTGATGGAAATTATGCAAAAGATATTGGACTTGTGACTCACTTAAGTGAGAACCCATTAGAAAAAGCAAATGCGATCGCTTCGGAAATGTTACAGCGCTCACCTGATGCATTGACTGCTGCAAAACGTGTACTAGATGCAATGGAACATCAACCAGAAAAATCATTACGCTTAGAAAAAATCTGGCAACTTAAATTATTACTTGGTAAAAATAGCAAACTTGCTCGTAAAAAAGACAAACATCCGGAAGTTAAATTTTTACCACGCCAATATAGATAAGAGCTTTATTATGAATTTTGATCGTAATACTCCTATTGCTTTTTTAGGCATAGGTCTTATGGGAAGCCGTATGGCAAGCCGTCTTATACAAGCCGGCTTTCAGGTCGCAGTATGGAATCGAACAGCATCTGCTTGTGAAGAACTTATTGATATTGGCGCACATGCACTCGATCTTTCCAACATCGGACAGTACCCACTCATTTTAACTTGCCTAGCCGACGATAAAGCTGTGCAAGCAGTATTTGATCAAATTCAAACAAACTTAAAAGCGGGTCAGGTCATTGTCGACTTCTCAAGTCTCTCTGTTGCTGCGACAAAAGCACTTGCTCAGGCTGCTGCTTCACAAGATGTGATATGGATTGACTCCCCTGTTTCAGGCGGTACAGCTGGGGCAGAACAAGGCACGCTAGTCATTTTTGCAGGTGGCGATGCTCAAACTATTGAAGCTTTAAGTCCTGTTTATAATGTTCTTTCCCAACGTGTCACAAGAATGGGAGATACAGGCACAGGACAAGCAACTAAAATTTGCAATCAACTCATTGTGGCAGCAAACAGCGCCTTGATTGCCGAAGCAGTTGCACTGGCAGATCGGGCGGGCGTAGATACCACTTTACTCGCTCCTGCCCTAGCTGGCGGATTTGCCGACTCAAAACCTTTTCAAATACTGGCACCACGTATGGCGACTCATACTTTCGAACCTGTTCAGTGGAAAGTTCAAACATTATCGAAAGACCTTAACAACGCAGTAACATTGGCTAACAATGTTAATTTAGACATCCCCGTTGCACAAAAAGCTCTATTACAGCTACAAACTCACCAAAAAAATGGCTTTGCTGAGAAAGATTTAGCTACTATGATTCAAGTAGTAGAGCAATAATAAACGGAGTTTGTGTATGGGTCGTCTTGCCGTTAACTTATCCATGATTTTTACCGAAGTTCCTTTAATTGAACGCTTTGCATTAGCCCATGCAGAGGGCTTTGAACATGTAGAAATTCAATTCCCATACGAGCTTGCCATTTCTGATATTCAAGACCAACTTGAACGTTACAACTTAAATTTATGTTTAATTAACGTTCCTGCTGGTGACCTTATGCAAGGTGGAAATGGCTTAGCAGGTATACCGGGTCAAGAGGCAGCATTTCGTGAAGCATTACAGTTAGCAATTCGCTATGCCACAGCATTAAAAGTACCACGTGTTAACATTTTGGCAGGCAAGCAACCTCAAGACTCTGACTTACTTCCTTGCCTTAAGACACTTGCAAGCAACTTAAAATTAGCCTGTGATTTACTGACAGAACACGATATTGAACCTGTATTTGAAATGATTAATGGCACAGATATGCCACGCTTTTTGGTACAGAACATTGCCCAAGCCCAAGAAATGCTAGAAGCAGTCAATCACCCTGCCTTAAAAATGCAATATGACTGTTACCATATGGCAATGATGGGTGAAGATGTACTTGAAGGGTTACAAGAAAATATTCACCAGATTGGCCATATTCAGTTTGCAGATTGTCCGGGACGCCATGAACCCGATACAGCTCAAATACCGTATGAGCAAATTTTTTCATGGATTAAGCAAAGTGCTTATGAGGGCTATATTGCGGCAGAATATAAACCTAAAAATGGCTCAAATCAGTCATTTACATGGAAAAAGAAATATTTTTCCGATGATGTAAATATATAAACTGTTACTAGTTTTGTTTGAAATTCTGAGTGAAAACCACTATATTAGATAGTGAGTAATTGTCAGGAAAATATACCCTATATGAATTTAGAACCATCGCCCAGCGTGTCTAATTCTCACGATTTCGCAATGAACACCTCAAATAAAGACGTACAAGCTTGTCTTAAAGTCGTCCATGACGCTTTAGTTGATGTAAAAGCAAAAGATATTCTACAGTTAGATGTTAGTTCTATTAGCAATGTTGCTGATGCTATTGTCATCGCGAGTGGTACTTCTACTCGTCACGTCAAAGCACTTGCTGACAATGTTGCAGAAGAAGCTCGAAAAGCTGGTTTCCGCCCGATTGGCGTTGAAGGCGAACGAGATGCCGAATGGATCTTAATCGATCTTGGCTTTGTTGTAGTACATGTGATGCTACCAACTGCCCGCAAATTCTATGATTTAGAAAGCTTATGGCGTACTGCTCCAGAGTCGGTCGCATAAAATTTTGCTTTTAAAAAAAGCGGCTCTTTTGAGCCGCTTTTTGTTTATATACTTACTCAAACTTTTATTATTTAAACAGCCACCCTTACTCTCACTTCCTATGAAAAGCTGTTAACTCAACAAAACTTTAATAACACTAACAAGCAAGTCATCACTCTTATTTAAAATTGACATGACAAATTGTCAGAATTCCAGCACTATACCAATTCTTATAGTCTCATCAATAAATAGCATAACCGGAGCACTAAAAAGTGAAGATACTCATTACAGGCGCCAATACAGGAATTGGCTTTGCCACAGCCGAACAACTTGTAAAACAAGGACAACATGTCATTTTGGCATGCCGAAATTCTCAAAAAGCGTTAGAGGCACAAAACAAACTACGCTCACTCGACCAAGGACAAGTCGATGTCGTTTCTCTTGACTTAAATAGCCTTGAATTAACTCAAAAAGCTGCCGAAGAAATTGCAGATAAATATGGTAGCCTTGATGTACTTATTAATAATGCCGGTCTATTTTCAAAAACAAAGCAACTCACCGTAGATGGGTTTGAACAGCAATTTGGCGTTAACTATTTAGGTCACTTTTTATTAACTCAAAAACTACTCCCCGTTTTAAAGCAGTCTCCTCAAGCACGTATTATTCATCTAGCGTCTATTGCTCACTGGGTTGGCTCAATTAAGCCTAATAAATTTCGTGCGGAAGGTTTTTACAATCCCCTGTTCTATTATGGACAATCCAAGCTTGCAAACTTACTGTTCAGCAATGCATTAGCTGAACAACTAGCAGATAGTTCAATTACCAATAATGCATTACACCCCGGTGGTGTTGCTTCCGATATTTATCGCGATTTACCAAAACCAGTTTATGCAGCCATGAAAGTAGGTTTAGTTCCAACCTCGGTTCCTGCAAAGCTCATTACAGAAATGGCGACTGGCGACACATGGCAAAACCGCAATGGTGAATATGTCAGTGCGCATATGCCTGACTGGAAATCTTCTCATGCCAAAAACCAGCAATTAGCACGCGACCTCTATCAGCAATCTATGACTCTAGTGGAAAAGTTCCTCTAACCTTCAAAAAATAAAAAACCACCCGAAGGTGGTTTTTTATATCAAAGCAACTTAGTGGCCTGTACCGTTAATTGCTTTCGTCATATCTTCAACAACTTTCTTAGCATCACCAAAGATCATCATTGTTTTTTCGTTATAGAACAAGTCATTATCAAGTCCAGCATAACCTGTCGCCATAGAACGTTTAATCACCATGATTGTACGTGCTTTATGTGCTTCAAGAATCGGCATACCATAAATTGGTGAACCTGGGTCATCTTTTGCAGCAGGATTCACAACGTCGTTTGCACCAATAACAAGTACTACGTCAGTTGCTGGGAAGTCTGAGTTGATCTCATCCATTTCCAAGATGTCTTCATATGCTACGTCTGCTTCAGCAAGCAATACGTTCATGTGACCAGGCATACGACCTGCAACCGGGTGAATTGCGAAACGGACGCGAACACCTTGTTCTTTTAGAATTTCACATAACTCTTTTACAGCATTTTGTGCACGACCTTGCGCCATACCATAACCCGGTACAATCACAACGCTGTCTGCATTTGACATTAAGAAGCCAGCATCATCAGCAGAACCTGAACGGTAGTTACGCTGAACTTGTTCACCTTTAGCAGCTGTAGAAACTGCTGCACCACCCATTGCACCACCAAACAATACGTTGATGATTGAACGGTTCATTGCTTTACACATGATGTATGACAGAATCGCACCAGATGAACCCACAAGTGAGCCCGCAACGATCAACATGTTGTTTTCAAGGGTAAAACCAATACCTGCTGCTGCCCAACCAGAGAACGAGTTAAGAAGCGATACCACTACAGGCATGTCACCACCACCTACCGGTGCAATCCATACCCAGCCAAATGCAAGTGCAAGTGCGGTCATTGCCCAGAAAGCAGTCATGTTGCCAGTTGTGAAGAAGTAGAAACCACAAGCCAACATCGCAACAAAGATAAGTGCTTGAACAGGTTTAACCCATGCACCAGAGATTGTTTTAGCCCATTTTTTCGCAGCCAATTTACCGTAAGCAAACACAGATGCCGTAAAGGTAATCGCACCAACGAAACAACCAACAAACAATTCAAATAGGTGAACCTTACTCATGTGTGCATGTTGCACGCCAGCCGCTGTTAATGCTGCCTCATTTTGAGCAAACAATGCTGTAAGCTGGTTGTTATGCAAAATTGCTGCAACTGCAATCAAAACCGCAGCCAAACCCACCAATGAGTGCATAAGTGCAACAGTTTCAGGCATTTGAGTCATGGGTACAGTACGTGCACGTGCAATACCCACAATCGCACCAAGCACCATTGCACCACCAATCATCCAAATAACTGGGTTATTGGCAACAAAGAAGGTTGTTACAACTGCAATCGCCATTGCGATCATACCGTAACGGTTACCTTGAATTGCTGTTTTAGGACCAGATAGGCCGCGAAGCGTCAAGATAAAGAGAATTGCGCCTACAAGGTACAACCAGTTTGCATTTGCTTGAATAAATTCCATGTCAAAGCCCTCTTATTTCTTTTGCTTAGGCTTGAACATTTCCAACATGCGTGCAGTTACTGCGAAGCCGCCGAAAATATTAATGCTTGCTAAAAATACTGCAATCGCACCAAGTACGCTCACAACATTCACACTTTGAAATGCAACATTTGCATCTACACCAAGTACAGGCAGGCCAACTGTTTGTAACATCGCACCAACAACAATAATCGATGACAATGCGTTGGTTACCGCCATAAGTGGCGTGTGCAAAGCTGGTGTAACACCCCAAACAACGTAATAACCTACGAAGATGGCAAGGACGAAAATTGTAATAGTTTCAACCATGAGAAATCTCCTTAACCACGCTTAAGCAGCACTTGACCGCCATGAGTGACCAATAGGGCTTTTTGGATTTCGTCTTCTTGATTAATCGCAAAGTTTTTCTCTTTGTCGAATAAAGTCTCTACGAAATTAAAAACGTTACGTGCATATAATGCAGAAGCTTCTGTCGCAACAGTGGCCGGAATATTTGGAATACCCAAAATTTTTACGCCATTTTCAGTGACAACAGTTTCGCCAACTTTAGAACCTTCAACGTTACCGCCTGTTTCAACTGCCATATCTAAAATGACAGAGCCTGGTTTCATTTTGGCAACAGTTTCAGCTTTGATCAGACGCGGTGCATCACGACCTGGCAACAATGCTGTTGTAATCACGATATCGGCATTCGACACAGCTTTATCTACAATCGCAGCTTGGTCTTTGATGTATTGCTCACCCGGCATCCAGCCATAACCATTTTTTGCTGCATCTGCTGCACGTTGCTGTTCTTCTTCAGACATTGGTACGTCTAACCACTTACCGCCTAAAGACTCAACCTGATCTTTTGCTGTTGGACGTAAATCTGTTGCTTCAACAATTGCACCCAAACGTTTTGCAGTAGCAATCGCTTGAAGGCCTGCAACCCCAACACCCATAATCACAACACGTGCAGGCTTTACAGTACCAGCAGCAGTCATAAGCATTGGGAACATGCGTTGATATTCAGCAGCTGCAAGCAAAACTGATTTATAACCAGCTAAGTTTGCTTGAGAAGACAACACATCCATGTTTTGTGCACGAGAAAGCGTACGAGGAAGCAATTCCAGAGCAAAAGCAGACACTTGCTGATTCGCAAATTGGTCTAGCTCGGTATTACGATAAGGATCAAACATTGCTACAACAGTTGTATTTGCTGCAAGTTTTTGAATTTCCCCGCCTTGTGGCGCACGAACTTTCAAAATAATTTGACTACCCGTATAGGCATCATCCGTAATGGTTGCACCGACCTGTTCATAAGCACTGTCAATGTACGCAGCCTTTACACCAGCACCACGTTCAATCACAACGCTATGACCAGCGCTAATCAACTTCTTTACTGTCTCTGGCGTAGCAGCTACACGATTTTCACCGACGACAGTTTCGGTTGGGATTCCGATCTGCATGAGCGTTCCTCAAGCTAATTTCTCATTGTCAAAAACATTGCAACCCGCAATGTTTCCCCCATGTGTATTCTTTGTACAGAATTTGGATTCTAATTGAACTTTTTGAAAATACCACCCACTATTTATTTAATAAATACCTATATTTTGAACTGATGATTCACGATGTTTTACATGAGGTGTAATATAGGAGGATTTTTCTTTTTTGCAGACAATAGTCTCTCTTATACAGTCCTGTATATGAAAATTTCTTTATCTTCGTTTCAAATTGGGTCTTTTTTTGCGCTTTGCTCTGCTTTTCTATTCAGCACAAAAGCGATTTTTATTAAACAAACTTATGCCCTTTCTCCATTAGTAGACGGTACAGTCCTGATGGCTTTACGGATGTTAAGCGCTTTACCGTTTTTTCTATTAATTTGCTGGTTCAATAGGCATCATAATCAGGGCATAAAAAAGAAGGATTGGCTAATTTTAATTTTTGCCGGTCTATTAGGCTACTACTTTGCCAGCTGGCTCGATTTCATGGGCCTCATGTTTATTAGCGCTTCTTTAGAGCGAATCATCCTATTTTTATATCCCACACTTACCGTGATCGCTTCAAGTCTGCTCTACAAACAAAAATTAGATGTAAAAAGTTTATTCGCCATTTTTCTTAGTTATGGTGGAACCGTGTTAGTGATGCTGCAAGAGCACAACAATGCACCAATTCAGGGCAACTTTTGGCTCGGAACAAGTTTTGTATTTGCTAGCGCTTTAGCTTTTGCCGGTTATTTACTGCTGACTCCACCATTAATTAAAAAATTTGGTTCTTGGAATTTCACAGGTTTAGCTTTAACAGTTGCCTGTATAGGTACATTAACCCATTACACTTTAAGTACTTCTCACCCGTTTCAACTCCTATTACAACTTCCCTCAAGTGTAATTTGGTACGGGATTGGCTTAGGCTTTTTAGTCACTGTCTTACCTACCGTTATGCTTATGCAAAGCATTGAGCGATTAGGTGCCTCTCAATCTGCAATGATTGCTTCGATCGGACCAGTTTTAACGATTTTGCTTGCCGTTGCTTTTTTAAATGAACACCTAAATATATGGCAATGGGTCGGTTGTTTCCTCAATATAGTCGGTGTAATGATGATTACTTTAAGAAAGAAAAGACTAAAACACTAAATGCTCTTGACCTAAACTTAAGTTGAGGTTGGATACTCATCTAAATTTTATTAAACGGTTGAGTTCCATGAACAAAGAAATTTTTAAAATCATAAATCCTTCTACTTTATATGACCCAACACCTAACGCTTATAGTCATGTCGCTGTAGTAAGCAATTTTAACAATATTATTCATATTGCAGGTCAAGGTGGCGAAGACCAACAAGGTCAATTAAGTTCTCATTTCAGCGAACAAGTCCTACAAGCATTTGAAAATATTAAATATGCGTTAGTAGCTGCCAATGCAGAACTTACGGATATCGCCGTTTTAAGAATTCTAGTTGTTGACCATTCGGTAGAAAAACATCAGATTTTGATTAAAATTATGAAGGATTTATGGAAAAATCATCCTTTTCCAGCCTGCACACTCATTCCTGTGCCGCGTCTTGCACTAGAACATATGCTCATTGAAGTCGAAGCAACGGCATACATTTAATAAAATCGAGAGAACATCATGTCTACCCCTGAAGATATCAGTCAAAATAAACCTTTACTTTGGTTGATGGCAGCAGCATGTGGCCTATGTGCAGGTGTGAATTACTATTGCCAACCCCTTATTCACTCTATTCAGCAAGATTTTGCTGTAACTCAAGCACAAGCTGCTTTAACAGTAACATTTGCTCAGGTGTCTTATGCCTTAGGTTTACTCTTTATTGTGCCAATGGGGGATATCGTCAATAAAGCCAAAGCTATTCCTTTTTTGATGATGCTTTGTGCAGTTGGCCTATTTACCTCTGCTTTTGCTGTTAACTTACCTATGCTCTGGATCGGTACAATTTTAGCGGGTTTGTTTTCAGTTGCAGCTCAAGTGCTTATTCCTCTTGCAACAATGACGGTTAAACCTGAAAAAACTGGTGAGATTATTGGCTTCTTAATGAGTGGCTTATTGGTCGGGATTTTACTCTCTACCAGTCTGGCTGGCTTATTTTCCAACCTTTTCCACTGGAAAGTCGTTTATGCCATAAGCGGTATATTAATGCTTCTGTTGGCCTATACCTTAAAAAGCCGCCTGCCTTATGTCATGCGTATGAAATTGAACTATGGACAAATCTTTGTTTCCATGGCTCAGCTTTTAAAGCAGGAAAAGCGACTATTATTAAGAGCACTTACAGGTGCATTCGCCTTTGCGTCAGTGAGTATTTTGTATTCAACAATCGCGTTACTACTGACCTCGGCACATCATTTACCCGATCTATTTATTGGACTGGTACCTTTAGTCGGTATCTTTGGTGCGTTATCAACACGTTATATCGGCAAATATGCCGACCAAGGCTACACACGTTTACTCACTTGGATGGGTTGCGGGCTATTTTTAGTAAGCTGGATTTGTTTCTATTTCGGACAAACTCTACTTTCAGCTTATGTTATTGGTTTTGCTTTAATTCAATTGGCACTTGCCCTTGTCCACACCAGCAACCAAAGTATTATTTTCCGTTTACGTCCCGATGCTAAATCTCGTATTAATGCTATTTATATGACTACTTATTTTATTGGTGGTGCAGCTGGCTCGGCATTAGGGATTTTTGCATGGAATCGTGGTGGATGGACCATGACTTGCCTAGCAGGTGTTGGACTCGTTGTATTTTGTATTTTATTTAGCATGATTGATGCTTTCTTACAAAAAAAGCAAATGGCTTAGCTATAAAGTAATTTGTTAAAAATCATCTTACTATATCTAACATTAGGGCGGTTATAAATTACGCAGTTAAATGCCACTGTCGATTCAGGGCTAAACCCCGTATAATGCTGCCCTTTCTTTAATTTAGCGACTTTTGGGTCTATCGGTTATGCAAACACTTCAATCGTTACAACCTCGTATTTCAGTAGCCCCAATGATGGACTGGACTACAAAGGACTACCGATTCTTTGCACGGTTGTTTAACCCAAACGTTGTACTTTATACAGAAATGGTGACTACGGGCGCGATTCTATTTGGTGATGCGAAACGCCATTTGGACTATAACACCCAAGAACACCTAATCGTATTGCAACTTGGCGGCTCAAACCCACAAGAGCTTGCCACTTGCACAAAAATGGCTGAAGACTGGGGCTATGACGAAGTCAACTTGAATGTAGGCTGCCCAAGTGACCGTGTACAGAACAATAAAATCGGTGCATGTTTAATGGCAGAACCAGACTTGGTCGCTGAATGTATTCACAGCATGCAAAAAGCCGTCAACATTCCGGTAACGGTTAAGCACCGTATCGGTATTGATGACATGCAGTCTTACGAAGAAATGCTGCACTTTGTAGATACTGTAGCAGCAACAGGTTGTACTCACTTTGTTGTACATGCCCGTATTGCGATATTGAAAGGTTTGTCTCCGAAAGAAAACCGAGAAGTACCACCGCTACGCTATGAAGATGTTTACCGTTTAAAGCAAGAACGCCCGCATCTGACTATTGAAATTAATGGCGGTATTAAAACTTTTGCCGAAACTCAAGCTCATTTACAGCACGTTGACGGCGTCATGATTGGCCGTGAAGCCTATCACAACCCTTACTTACTTGCTGAGCTCGGCCAACTTTGGAACCTAGAAGCACCGGATCGCTTCGATATTATGGAACAAATGCTACCGTATATTAAACAACGTCTAGCTGAGGGTGCGCCACTCTCTATCATTACGCGTCATATTTTAGGTTTATTCCAAAATTTACCGGGCGCTCGCAAATGGCGTCAGGCGCTAAGTGGTGGAAATGCAAAAACTTTAACTGATGTCGAGAATGCAATTCATAATATGCAAGCTGCCATTATCCGTACTGAAGAGTATTTAAAGGAACACCAATTTTAAGCCAGCCCATGTTTCTAAAATTGTAAGAAAATGTGGCATTTTAAATCAGAGACTTAGATTTTGAGTATATTCGCAATATGTTGGCTCGAAATATTCAAAATTAAGCTCTGATTAATTATTTATATTCAATAATATCAAAAACTTAATTTGTATGATTTCAAAAGCTCTTTTAATTAGCCCTTTTTTCCATGGCCAGAAATAAAAACTGGCAAAAAGATACGTTATTACATAACATAAACAAAACTTTTAAGTTTGGGCCATTAGTATCTCTGAACGCCACAGATAGGTGGTGATTTTCTAAATACGGATATAGGTAGTACGGGTAGAGATTTCACGATGATTATTTATGACGGACAAGTAGCTGATAACTATATGTATCAGGATTCAAATCAGGCAGCCATTGTTGTATCCCACAGCACACCAAGCCTCCCTTATCCATTCACCATGAAACCCAATAATCACTCCACTGAAACCAACACTCCTCCAGCCATTGATGTAGAAAAATTCGTAGCTAAATTAGAAAGTATTACCTCTAGACGCAGTAAAGCGCGTTGTGCACGTAGCATCCGTATTGCGCTTGAGTCTGCTGGTGCCGATGTTGAAAACCATCCGATTGCAGCATCAGATTGGGGCGATACCCTCAAGAAAATTGGCTATAAAGAAATAAATCCAGCCTTTGATGAGCCACAAGAAGGCGATATTTATATCATTCACAGAACCCGTAACCATATTTACGGTCATATCGCTGGTTACACAGGAAGTGAATGGGTGTCGGACTTTAAACAAAGTAGTTATGACGTCTATAAAGATGATAACGTCACCTATACTTACTATAGATTAGGCTAATTCACTTCTAAGATAGAAACATTTGATGAATTTGCTCGGCGCAGTGCTGAATGATTTCATCATGGCCTTTTCTATAGACCAGTAAAACTTCCGAAAGAGATAGAGAATCTGCCAAAGGTATTAGTTTTACATTGGCAGGTAAGATTTGTTGAAACTCCGCAGGAACAATACCTACCCCTAAATTTGCCGCCACGAGCTGTAACTGTGAAATCTTACGCGACTGAATGGAGGCTTTTTGTGGGGTAAATCCTGCGGCTAAACACAGATTTGCGACCAAATAACTTAAGCCTCCTCTTTCGGCATGAGGCGTTGATACAAAACACTCATGTTTTAAGTCTTTTAAATAAACCTTTTCTGATTTAGCAAACTTGGCATGATCAATATGCACAGCCACCATTAAAGGCTCTTCATATAACTTAAGAGTATTTATACCATCTAAAGTATGCCGAACTGGCGGGCGGATCAAACCGATATCAATTTCACCATTTAATAACGCTAAGATTTGCTGTTCGGATGATAAGGTATTAATCTCAAAGCTCAACTGCTGCGTTAAGCTAACTTCTTTTAATATCTGAACCTTTGTATTATCCACGACAATACTGCTGGAATGAGCAATTTTAATCTGTCGATTTTTCCCTTCCGAAACACTTTTAGACAGGTCAATAATTTCATTTAAATAAAGCAAGTTATCTTTTATTTTCTTATAGAAGACCTCTCCCGCTGGCGTGAGTCTTGCTCTTTTGTCCGTACGATCAAACAACTGAAAATCAATTTCTTCTTCTAATAGTTTCATTTGCCGACTTAAAGCAGACTGAGCAATAAATAGCTTTTCTGAGGCAGCAGTAAAACTTCCTTCTTCAACAATTTTTATGAAATATTGGAATTGTTTTAATGTGAGCATTACCATCTCAAAATTAGATCATTCGGTCTATTTTCTATATTAGATTAGATGAATAACCTTGACTAGAATTTTATTAAGACCATTCCCTTGATTGAATTCTTCATGAAGTATTTAAAAGGTTTCGCAATATGCACCATTGTTATTCTAATTTTATGGTGCTTTAAATTTTATGATCAGCAGCTACCCACACAGCCCCAGCAAGACAACCTAGAACTGTACGATTAAATAGTTTCTCTCAAAAATAAAAGGCATGCACTCACATAAGCGCATGCCTTTTCCATATTTAAATTAGGCTTTCTTTAAATCGAGTTTTTTCAAAACTTCAGCCACAGCAATCATAGAAAAGCTTGAAGTCACCACTACCGCTGAACCATAGCCACCACAGCGCAAGCCAGCTGATGGGCAGACATCTGCACTTGAAAATGGATTATCGATTGAGTAAATACAGGTAATGCCAAATTTCTCTTTTGGCTTTTTACAAATGCCACGAGCACGAAGCTGACTACGTAGCTTCGCTAACATTGGGTCCTGTTCTGTTTTTGATAGATCGGCCACACGAATTTTAAGCGGATCGAGCTTACCACCAGCTCCACCAGATACAATCAAAGGAATTTTGTTAAAACGACAATGGAGCATTAAAGCCAGTTTTGCCTTAACGTCATCAATGCAGTCCAAAACAATATCCGGTACAGGGTTCAAAAGTTCTGCAACATTTTCTGGTGTTAAGAAGTCATCAATAATATTGACTTTAATACGTGGGTTAATTTGGCGACAACGTTCCGCCATAATCTCAACTTTTTCACAGCCCAGAGTTGATGTCATTGCAGGTAGCTGACGGTTCACATTTGATGCTGCAACTACATCCATATCGACTAGTGTGATCTCGCCAATACCTGTACGTGCTAAAGCTTCTACCGCCCAACTGCCGACACCACCAATTCCAATCACCATCACATGACTTTTTTCATAGTGCTGGAACGATGAATCACCATAAATTTTGGCTACACCTGCAAAACGGCGGTCATATTCATCATTTTGTGGCAAATCGGACATGGAACTGGCTTTCTCTAAAAAATCAAACCATATATTTTACTGTTTTTTACGTAGAGCGTCTTGCCGCTCTTACAAATAAAAATACCCAGTAAAATTGAAATAATTGAATTCCACTAACTTACTTTTATTTCAAAGCAAAAATGAAGTTGATTTCAACCGATGCATTTTTTGGAAGTTGGTACACACTAACCGATGTACGTGTATGCCGTCCTGTATCTGAACCTAAAATTTCATAAAGTATTTCAGATGCTCCATCAGCAACTTCGCTTTGCTGTATAAACGATGACGTTGAATGAACAAATACATTCATTTGTAAAACTTTTCCAATAACATCTAAAGTCCCATAGTGCTGTTTTAAAATTGCTAAAGCTCTCATGGTGCTAATACTTGCAGCAAGCTGTGCATCTGATAAATCAACATCTAATCCAACTTTTCCACAAATCCGTACCGTATCTCCCACTCTTGGAATTTGACCACTAATAAATACAAGTCCAGCGTGTTCAATTAATGAGGTATATTTACCTCCTATTTTTATATCTCCTGAAAAATCATACCCCAATCGAGATTCAACTTTTAAAAATACTGTATCTCTATCCATTATTGCTTCTTCTTATAACAAAAGTTATTTCATTTATATTTAGCCTATCCATTAAACAAAGACAATAAAAAAGCCTCATGAATAAGGCTTTTTTATATAACTTTTGAAAATAGCCATTTATGAAGCAATCAAATTCCGCAGTACATAATGCAAAATACCACCAGCCTTAAAGTACTCAACCTCATTTAACGTATCAATTCGGCATAACACATTAAAGTGGCTGGCTACCCCATTTGGCCCTTTCACATCAACTTCAAGAATTTCATGAGGCTGAATACCATCCGATAAACCACGAATCGAAATGACTTCATGACCCGTTAAGTTGAGGGACTGTCTGGTTTGGCCATCAACAAACTGGAGTGGCAACACGCCCATACCCACCAAGTTTGAACGGTGAATACGTTCAAAACTTTCAGCAATGACAGCTTTTACACCTAACAAGTTCGTTCCTTTGGCAGCCCAGTCACGTGAAGAACCTGTTCCGTATTCTTTACCAGCAATAATCACAAGCGGTGTATGTTCTTGTTGGTAACGCATTGCCGCATCATAAATAGCAAGCTTCTCACCACTTGGCACATGTATGGTATTACCACCTTCTTCGCCGCCGAGCATTTCGTTTTTAATACGAATGTTGGCAAAGGTGCCTCGCATCATGACTTCGTGATTACCACGTCGTGAACCATAAGAGTTGAAGTCTTTTGGCTCTACACCTTGTTCTTGTAAATAGCGGCCAGCTGGACTGTCTTTTTTGATATTACCCGCTGGTGAAATATGGTCGGTTGTTACCGAGTCACCAAGCACTGCCAAAATACGTGCCTGTTCAATATTCTTGATTGGTTTTGGTGGCTCACCAATACCCTCAAAGAACGGCGGATGACGAATATAAGTCGAGTCATCAGCCCATTCGTAAGTTTTACTTTTTGGAATCTGAATCGCTTGCCAGCTTTCATCACCATCAAACACCGCAGCATATTCTTTGTGGAACATGTCGGTATTTACTTTTTGTAAGACGGCATCAATTTCTGCCTGACTTGGCCAGATATCTTTTAAATAAACAGGTTGCCCATCTTTACCTTGCCCGATTGGTTGAGTCGTTAAGTCTGTACGGATATTCCCAACTAAACCATAGGCAACCACAAGTGGTGGTGAGGCAAGCCAGTTGGTTTTAACTAATGGATGCACACGCCCTTCAAAGTTACGGTTACCCGAAAGTACAGATGCCACGTTTAGATCATGACACTGAATTGCATCTTCAATTGGTTCAGGTAAAGGACCTGAGTTACCAATACACGTTGTACAACCATATCCGACCAAGTTATAGCCCAACTCATCTAAATACGGCGTAAGCCCAGCCGCCAATAAATAGTCAGTCACGACTTTAGAACCAGGCGCAAGTGAACTTTTTACCCACGGTTTACGCTGCAAACCCTTTTCAATTGCTTTTTTAGCAAGTAAACCGGCTGCCAACATGACACTTGGGTTAGAAGTATTAGTACATGAAGTAATCGCTGAAATGACGACATCGCCATGATTTAAGGGATATTCTTGTCCTTCAATTACACAAGATGGGCTTTCATGCTGAATATTGGCTTTGGTCGCTTCTACAGCCGTACCGCCACCGCCTTCATTTTCTAAACGTTCTTTCGCTTCTTTGGCTGGCTTAAGGGTTAATTCCATGAGCGCATTAAACGTTTTAGGTACTTCCGATAAAAGCACACGGTCTTGAGGGCGTTTTGGACCTGCCAAACTTGCCTGAACCGTACTCATATCTAAACTTAAAGTATCTGTAAACACAGGTTCATCGCCCGGATTACGCCATAAGCCTTGCGCCTTGCTATATGCTTCAACCAATGCAATACGGTCACTTTGACGACCTGTTAATTTCAAATAACCCAAAGTCACTTCATCAATTGGGAAGAAACCACAAGTTGCACCATATTCAGGTGCCATATTAGCAATGGTCGCACGGTCAGCAAGTGGTAAATCGGCTAAGCCATCTCCATAGAATTCTACAAATTTACCTACCACACCTTTTTGGCGAAGCATTTGAGTAATGGTCAGCACTAAGTCAGTTGCTGTAATCCCTTCTTGTAATTTTCCAGTCAGTTTAAAACCGATCACCTCAGGAATGAGCATAGAAATAGGCTGGCCTAACATGGCAGCTTCTGCTTCAATACCCCCAACACCCCAACCTAATACCCCTAGACCATTAATCATAGTGGTATGTGAGTCTGTACCCCCGTTGTCTTCACCTAGCCACACTGCTTGAGCCAAATATTCTAAATTGACCTGATGGCAAATACCGGTACCCGGTGGCACAACACTAAAGTTATTAAATGCAGATTGTCCCCAACGCAAAAATTGATATCGCTCGCCATTTCGCTGCATTTCAATTTGAACGTTTTCTTCAAAAGCCTGATCATCGGCAAAATGGTCTACCATCACAGAGTGGTCTATAACCAGATCTACAGGTGATAACGGATTAATTTTTTCAGGGTCACCCCCCGCTTCAGCCATTGCAGCACGCATTGCGGCTAAGTCAACGACTGCCGGAACGCCGGTAAAATCTTGCATTAAAACCCGTGCAGGTCGATATTGAATTTCTTGATCTGAGGTACGGGTTTTTAGCCACTCAGCTAAAGCATAAATGTGTTCTGTTTTAACACTGTGCTGATCTTCAAACCGTAATAAGTTTTCCAACAGTACTTTTAATGATTTCGGCAGTTTGGCAATGTCACCTAGCTTTTTCTCGGCTTGGGTTAAGCTAAAAATCTGATAATTGCTGGAACCTACTGTTAGCGTCTGTAAAGCATTAAAACTATTGATATTGCTATACTTAGCCATTGGGTTATCCTCCCATGTCTGGCAATGTTATTTTTCACGTTTTTACATGTTGTTTTCTTACTTTAAGCTTCTTTTTTAATCGCTGTGTTTTGTTTTAGTTACTATTTCTAATCTTTGATTTTTATTACGATAATTTCAAAGCAGATAAAGAGTTTTTCCACAGCAAATCTGCTAATTCTGACTCTGCCATATTTAAATTTTCAGCCAAACTTTTTAGTACATAAGGTAAATTCACAGGCGTATTTCGAGTACGCTGCTCAGTTGAAGTTTGACAGCAAAGTGGCGTCATATCAGGACAGTCTGTTTCAATCACTAAATGCTCGGCACCTATAGCCTGCACAACCGTATGAAGCTTTTTCGCATTGGGGTTCGTGATTTGTCCCGTCACACCAATTTTAAAACCAAGCTTAATCAGGCCTTTTGCCTCCTCTACTCCGCCACTAAAGGCATGAGCAATGCCACCGAGTTTAAACTTATGCGCTTTTAATAGTGCGAGCACATCACCATGTGCTTTTCGTATATGAAGCAACACCGGTTTTTGGTATTGAGTTGCCAGATCTAACTGATCAGCAAAATACTGTTTTTGCTTGGCATATATATCGGGCTGCTTGTGTTCCTTTAAGAAGGTATCTAAGCCGATTTCTCCTACTGCGACGCAGTCTTCTTGCTGCAAAATCTGTTCAAGATGAGAAAGATGCTCTGGTTTGTGCTGCTCAATATAAAACGGATGCAACCCCGGTGCTAAATAAGAAGTAGGCACGTTGTCCCACTGCTTGAGCTGATGATGAGTGTGTACCAAATCATCAAAACGTGACTGTAAAAAGCCTATTAACACCAGAGCATCCACACCCACTTTTTTAGCTTCAAGTGCTAACTGGTGCCGATCTTCATCAAAATCGGCAACATCAAAATGGGTATGAGTATCAAACAGATGCATTAGCTGGCACTTTTTGCGGCAGGTGTCGAAGCTGGTTTAGCTTTAGGCTGCGGCAAATATTCTTCTTTCAATACTTCTTGTAATTGGTCATATGGAATGACTAAACGAGGTAGCCCGACCACATAAGGTCCAATTTCATATTCGCCATATTGAAGAATTAAGCCCTGATCACCTAACAGGAAATTTTCTGTGAGTTTAAACGGCCAAGCTTGCTCATATTCACTCACACTATTTGCAAGTTTTGAGTCTGTCACCCAAGCTTTAAACGCTTCATGTGCTAATTTGTCTAAAGCCGCTTTTTTCTCTGGACGTAATAAGTCTTCAAGTTTGACCTGCTTTTCTTTCTTTAAGTCAAAATTATAATATTGCTGCGCTGCCGAGCCATGTGCCCCGCCTAAATAGCTACTACTATTTACAACAACAGTTACGACTTTACCTTGAGACTGTATGATTTTAGGTTTCACCAACAGATTAATCTGGTGATTACTACTTAGAGCCTTTAATTCATTGTCTAAATCAATAAATGAATTTGCATAGCGCTGAACCTGAGCATCGAAACTATCTTGTTGCTCTGTAGCGGCAGCTGCTGAAGCTTCTGTCTTCTTATCAGCTTGTGCTGCTTTTGCATCTGGTTCTGCAATTTCAAGAATCTGTCCAAGTGCTTTTAAAACTTGTTGATCAATAATCTTATCAATAAAAGGGAAATTACTTTGTAGGCGTTCTACCGTAAATTCAGGGCAAGTTTTACCATCACAATCCGGTAAAGTCACTTTACTTGGAACTGTTTCCCCTTTCAAAGTCAGTTCTACAGGCTTTTGTTCAACCACAGCCGGTTTTTGCTGATCTTCCGACTCTTTAGGATCACTTTTAGGCTGACATGCCACCAAAAATATCGCAGAAGCAAGTAGCGTTAAACGTAGCGAAGCCTTAGAAGTTAACATCATATTTTGCCTTTATTCTGAGAAGATTATGCATAACTCATATGAAGTTAGCGCATCTACAAGTAGGTTGCAAATTCTGCTACCAACTTAAAACATTTGTTCATAAACCTGAGGTTGCAATATTTTTTTCGTTTGTTCTGTTGTTAAATAAATATCAAGTTGAGGCGCATCTTTCGTAATCTGATTTGCCTGATAGTGCAAACCTACCCCTTCACCATCAAAGAACCAGTCAGCTTGTCCCCAATATAAAGTTTTTGGGGCTTGTTTTTTGACATCGGCAGTTTGCTTTTTCAACCAGTCCTGATACGCAGTTTGAACAATTTGATGTACTGTCGGTTGCTGGTCTTTTTTAAGCACATCAAGCAACGTTAAGTTTTTATGCAGTTTACGATCAGCCACGAAAAAATAATAACGGTCTTTTATGGTGATCTCTTCTTGTTTACTGTCTAAAGCCAATTGCAATAACACATACTGGTTACGCTGCGAGGCAATGCGTGTACGAATGTGTAATTCATAAGCACGATTTTTAGAATACTTATCTTGCCATTCATCCGACTTTTTCACGTAAGCATTAATCGCTTGTTGAAGGCTTAAATCTTTTTTCAAATTAATTTGAGCTTGAATAACTTTCGCCTGATTTTTTTCAATCCAGCTATTTAACCACGCATCTTGGGTTTTTATGGTTTGAATACCGACATCAATACAATTTTTCTTTTCACAAAACGGCACTGCATAACTTGCTTTGGTTTCGGTCAAATTTAAATAAGGTAAAACCTCTGCTTTCTCAACCGGATGGTCTTGAGTAGAAGCTGAATTTTCTTGAGAAGATGATGAAGACTGAGGCTTTTTCCAGACAAATATACAAATAGCTAAAATTAGAGCTATGGCTGCAACCACAAGCGCAATAATTGTCTTTTTACTCAAGTTCATTTCATCATCCTTTCTTATTTTTCAAAACAAAACAGCTTCTATTCGAAGCTGTTTGTCACATTTACATGATTAGTGTTCACGTGTGCTACGGAACTCAATATCAGGCCAACGCTCTTGCATAATCTGCAAGTTCACTCGGCTTGGCGCAAGATACGTTAAGTGTCCGCCACCATCAATAGAAAGTTGGTCATGTGCCTTTTTCTTAAACTCGTTAAGAATCTTTTCATCATCACAATGAATCCAGCGCACTGTATTTACACTTACTGGCTCGTAAACACAGTCAACTTTATATTCTTCTTTCAAGCGGTAAGCAACAACGTCGAACTGAAGTACACCCACAGCTCCCACGATCAAATCATTACTAATTTGTGGCATAAATACCTGAGTTGCACCTTCTTCAGACAACTCTTTCAAACCTTTTTGCAACTGTTTTGACTTTAATGGGTCTTTCAAACGTACACGGCGGAACATTTCTGGCGCGAAGTGAGGAATACCTGTGAAGTGCAAGTTTTCACCGCTAGTGAAAGTATCACCAATCTGGATTGTACCGTGGTTGTGTAAACCAATAATATCGCCCGGCCATGCTTCTTCTAAGTGCTCACGCTCGCCTGCAAGGAAAGTCAACGCATCACTAATACGAACTTCTTTACCAATACGTACGTGATTCATTTTCAGGCCTTTCTCGTATTTACCTGAACAAATACGCATGAAGGCAATACGGTCACGGTGTTTAGGGTCCATGTTGGCTTGAATTTTAAATACAAAGCCAGAGAAACCTTCTTCTTTTGCTTCAACCATACGCTCTTGCGTTGGATGTGCTTTAGGTTCAGGTGCCCAGTTCATAAATGCATCGAGAACGTGGTCAACACCAAAGTTACCTAATGCTGTACCAAATAAAACCGGAGTTTGTTTACCTTGTAAGAAAAGTTCACGGTCTAATGGCTCATTTGCCATTTGCACAAGCTCAAGTGACTCTTCAAAAGAAGCCCAAGCTAATTCACCAACTTTTTCACGAATATCGGCGTGATTATAGCCATCACGTACTTCAATATCGGTAATCGTTGAACCAAAACCTGCTTTGTAGACATACAATTTATCTTCAAGAATATTGTATACACCAGCAAAGTCACGACCCATACCAAGTGGCCATGTAATTGGTACACAGCGAATGTTTAAGACGTTTTCAATTTCATCTAACAACTCAAGTGGCTCACGAATTTCACGGTCCATTTTGTTGACGAATGAAATAATTGGTGTGTCACGCATACGACACACTTCCATCAATTTGATGGTACGTTCTTCGACACCTTTTGCACCGTCAATCACCATCAGTGCAGAGTCAACAGCAGTAAGGGTACGATAAGTATCTTCCGAGAAGTCTTCGTGCCCCGGTGTATCGAGTAAGTTAATCGTGTGACCTTTATATGGGAACTGCATAACAGACGTGGTGATCGAAATACCACGTTCTTTTTCCATTTCCATCCAGTCAGATGTAGCTGCACGATCAGATTTACGGCTTTTTACCATCCCTGCAACCTGAATCGCTTTACCCCATAACAACAGTTTTTCTGTCATGGTGGTTTTACCGGCATCGGGGTGGGAAATAATAGCAAATGTGCGTCGTTGAGCGACCTGTGCCGCTAACTCATCTTTAAAACTCATGAAATACACCTACTGCGGAGATTGCAGTGCCAAAGATCTAAAGTCGATCAAAATAAAAATTGGCGTAATTGTAGCAGATTTATAAATTGTTTTTATCGACTTTGTGGACAACTCCAGACTTGTCCATATATTTCAAAATTTGAAATCACTACTTAGGTGTTTAAGTTCACGACTTCTAAATTTTTTCACATTATAGTTTATCAATAATCTCTTCTAGTTCTAGAACTACTGTACAAACATATTTAAATGACTTAGGCAGTGATGATAGATAGCTGAGAAACAGACGCTCTATGCTTCAATGGTATGCAGACTTTTTAGATGGAAAAGTTGAAATGCCTATGCATGATGAGGGATAGTATCGACCAAATTTAAGTAGTAAAATTTATCATATACTTAGAAGAGGTAGCAAAAAAATCATTTACAATCCGCTCTCATATTTATTGAAAATTTAAGTAATTATTAATAAAGTTACCAGAATAAATTCTATCGCTATTAATTTTACATTTAATGAAGATTTCGTACCTGACAAGTATCTAATTTCTCTAATCGTATTTCATCAGAAAAAGCTAAAGTATCTCCCCACCAAAATTTTTTCTTGGTATCAAATTTAGCACTTGAAAAAGCATTCTTAATACTATGGTCCAAGCTCTCTGAACCTGTACTTGGGGTAAGTCTAATGTTATAAGCTCTTTTATCCATCTTCACATCAAAATCTACTTTAATGTTTAACTCCCTTGGTGCTTGCGCCGTTGAGCCATTTTCCATATCAGTTTTCAAACTTGTAGGTAATTTATCCCTAGAATATGTTTCTCTATGATAAACACTATGCAACAATTTAGTATAAATAAATGGTAGATTTTTATAGGCTACTTTTTCATTTTCAAATATTTTCTGCTTTTCATAATTAGTATAAGTTATTTTATATTCACATGAATAAACTTTACCAGTAATAAAAGCAGCTACTGCATGATATTTAGTATTATCAGCCTTAGCAAACAAAGATGTTATAGGAAGAAGAACTGGTACAATTAGCAAAAATTTAAACAAATAATTCAATTATTAATACTCCATACTACTTTCTTAATATGTACGCTCAATTTTTTCTCGACAAGAGAATCAATATTATTCTCCACCGCCTTCTGCAATCACACCTGCCAACTGAGCACTAAATGCCCTTTCGGGCATCTATTAATTCTCACCATCCCAATACCAATATACTTCCCCCCAGTCTTGTTCCTTAATTTCAGGAAGAACTTCACCTTTCTTACAATAATGGCGTGTATTGGGTTGTGCAGGCGTTGTCCAGTAACCTGTTCTAGGACAAACTTCTCCAGCTTGAACAGATTCTTGATATTGTGACTCAGTATCTTGTCCACTTGTTAAATCGTCCACACTATACGATGTACCATATAGAGCAGCCGTAAGATCCTCAAAAGTTCTCAGTCTTAATGGAGTCACCTGTTTTAGCAACTTCATGTGAACAGGAAGATTTACTTTTGTCAGATATGCTAATGACTCTTCCCCACCTAATGCCAAAGCAGGCTCAAAAGCATACATTTCATCTGCCTTTAAAACCCCTAATTTTTTTACAGCTCGCTCAAATAGCTTTTTCCCATTTTTATCAATATGGTCTAACGAATCTTTATCTGAATAGAAGAAAAAGAGGTTTCCATAGAACTCAGCACCTTCCTCTTGCAACCCATTATCATGCAGGATACCTTCCATAGTTTTGATGTAATATCTACCATAATTACGTTCACCCCAAATTAATAGTTCACCAAATGCAGAACGTGCTAACACATGGTAGACTTCATCATCTGGTAATGGCGTCTCTTCCAACCAGTCATAAATCACTTCAGCATAATCATCTGGGTTTGTAATCCAGTACAAACCATTCAAATAACCTGCAAAACCAATAATTCGCCACTGTTCTAAAATACTTTCAGGCAGTTTACCCCGATATTTTTTTATGAAGTCCTCTGTGACTTCAACTTTATCAATTGGCTCACCAAACAATTCTTTAAAATCTTTTGCATAATCTGGATGTAACATATTTAGAATCCTCTTATTTACAACGTTTTAATTCAACATCCATCGCATCTTTCCCCATTCCCTTCGCTTTAGCTGTACTTATATTTATAAATCCGAGTAGAAATAAAAATGCCCTTTCGGACATTCTTTTATTCATCACCATCGAACTGCCAGTAAACCTCTCCCCAATCTGTAACAAAATTAGGAAATATTTCACATTCTTTAAAATACTGACGTGAATTCTCTTTGGCTGGAGTAAACCAATAGCCAGACTTAGTACATGGTTGACCACTTTGAATACTAATAACTTGAGAATGAGTTTTTTCTATCTGACTGACCTGCTCAATAGCTTTACTAAAAGAAGCATTCTCGCCATATAATATTTTCCCTAACCCCTCCAGATCAGTCTTATAAACATTAGTAAACTCTTTGAGTATTGCCATATGAACATGAATATCCAGTTTTTTCAGGTTCTGTAGAACGGACTTCCCACCGAGTGCCAAAGCAGGTTCAAAACCAAATACTTCATTGCTTGAGAGTGGACCATACTTTTTTACAGCACGGTCAAATAAGGGTTTAAGATTTTCATCTTTTCTATCAAATTCATCTAAATCAGAGAAAGCAAAGAAGTTTCTAATAATTTCATCGTTTTTATGCTTTTCATCGTTAAAACCTACACTATTCTGAAATACTTCACCATTTATAATATTTAAATCATATTTTTGCCAATTTTTTTCACCCCATAAGTAAAGTTCTCCGAATGCTGATCTAGCAATAACATGCCAAACATCCTCATCTAGAATATCAGTATTTTCTAACCAGTGATAAATATCTTCAGCATAATCATCAGGATTGGTAATCCAAAACAATCCTTCTTTAAAAGTACAAAAACCTACCTCTTTCCAGTATTCCAATAATTGATCAGGGAGTTTTCCTTTATATTTATTAAGAATATTGTCTGTGACTCTAACTGCTTGCTGCGGTTGCCCAAACTTTTCTAAAAAATATTCAAAATCTGCATCGATCATTTTTAATCCTATGTAGGGCAATGTTCGAACTCAACATCCATCACATCTTTCATGCGCTCTTACAGAACTTTTGCTTTACCCAATTTATAAACAAAGGCAAAAACAAAAATGCCCTTACGGGCATCTAATCAGTTCTCACCATCCCAATACCAATACACTTCACCCCAGTCTTGTTCCTTAATTTCAGGAAGAACTTCACCTTTCTTACAATAATGGCGTGTATTGGGTTGTGCAGGCGTTGTCCAGTAACCTGTTCTAGGACAAACTTCTCCAGCTTGAACAGATTCTTGATATTGTGACTCAGCATCTTGTCCACTTGTTAAATCGTCCACACTATACGATGTACCATATAGAGCAGCCGTAAGATCCTCAAAAGTTCTCAATCTTAATGGAGTTACCTGTTTTAGTAGCTTCATGTGAACAGGAAGATTAACTTTTGTTAGGTGCTGTAATGATTCTTCCCCACCTAATGCCAAAGCAGGTTCAAATGCATACATTTCATCTGCCTTTAAAACACCTAATTTTTTTACAGCACGATCAAATAGTTTATTGCCATTTTTGTCTGTGTAATCTAGATAATTTTTTTTAGGTAAAAAGAAAAAATCACTACCATAAAACTCAGCGCTTTCTAGCTGTTCGCCATTGTCATGTAGGATACCTTCCATTGTTTTAATGTAATATCTACCATAATTACGTTCACCCCAAATTAATAGCTCACCAAATGCGGAACGGGCCAATACATGATAAACATCATCATCAGGCAATGGTGTCTCCTCTAACCAGTCATAAATTACTTCAGCATAATCATCTGGGTTCGTAATCCAGTACAAACCATTCAAATAACCAGCAAAACCAAATAAATGCCATTGTTCTAAAATACTTTCAGGCAGTTTACCCCGATATTTTTTTATGATGTCCTCTGTCACCTCAACTTTATCAATTGGTTGACCATATTTCTCATAAAAGTAATCAATATCTTCTTGGTTCATCTTACTACCCTCTATTACTTACAACGCTTCAATTCAACATCCATCGCATCTTTCCCCATTCCCTTCGCTTTAGCTTGAGCTGCCGCCGCATCCATATTGGCAAGCCGCTTCTTTGCGGCCATTTGAGAGCCAATAGAACGGTTTACACCACTATGCCCAAAATCATCTAGTGTAGGGGGCTTTTTAGGATCATATTTGACATCAAAACCACCTAATTGCATATCTGGATTATGTAAGACATCTAATCCTTCTAACGTTTTTTTAGCATTATTTTCAGCCATTCTTTCTATTTGGCCTTTCGATAATTGAGGTTGCTCTGTTTTTAATTTTTTATATTCAGATTCCTCTAACTGTCGTTGCATATCTTCTCGGATTCTTTGTTGCTGAGTACCTGTTCCAGCCCGTTTATACTTTTCATAAAGTTGTCTGTTCTGTTGATACTCCTCAACCGTTAGACGGTTAAGCCCTTCCTCTTGCCGCTTAAGCTGACGGTCAAACTCGGCATCTAGTTCAGCCTGAGACTTACCAGTCTTTTTACCCCAACTATTCCTCAACCCTTTTTTCGGTTCCAAACACGGCTCAACCACATGCTTCGGCTTCATTTTCCTTGGTGGTGGAGGTGTTTCTTTCTTTTGACGATGACTCGCTTCTGTTTTTTTACCGGAACTAACATTGGCCTCATAACGCCCTGTAGGGGCATTCTTACCACCGCCACCAGCATGTGCCATTGCTAATGGCTGTTGAGGTAATAAACGACCGATTGCCTTATCTACTTCATCACACAACTGATCAATATACTTTTTGATGGTATTTAAAACATGGTTTAGGGTTGCCTGAAATTTTGCTAAGGCAACTTTCAATGCACCATTGAACCGTATCAAACACTTATTAATGACAGATAGGATTCGGTCAATATTATTTTTTAAAGTATTAAAAGCTTGTGTCGCTATGCCTTTCCATGGTCGAGACCTTAACCATGCCTCTGGTGCCTTACCCCATGGACATTTAATTTTGAGCTTTGTTAAAGCCTCCTCAAAATACTCCATGAACTTAAATAACTTGACCTTACTAACATCTTTTGCCCGACTCGATTTCACAATCGTTTTGATTGCTGAACCAACTTCAGGAATGATACCCACACTTGTCAAAGCAAGTGCCATATAGTTATCTTTCGTTCGGGCTTTCTCATCCGACAAGGTGATAAAATTGGCAATCAAATCGCGGATATCACACACCTGATCAGCTACAGGTATAAGACTTATGAGTCCACCAACAATAATCTGAGACATTGAAGGATCTTTATTAAAGTCACCTTTGAGCATGCCCCACAACCAGCTCCCTTGATCAGCGATTACTTTACTGGTGTTATAGTGGGTCACCGCCTCATTGTAGTGAGCTTGTCCACTGTAAAATAATATCTTTTCCCACCATGACAGATTAGGATCAGGCTTACTTGTATCATAGGTCATATAACCTTTATACATAGCTGGATTATCATTGAGATACTTTGCTAATTTTTCAGCGCCATACCAAAACTGCTGTTGTATTTCCGTAGGTCGTTCTGCGATCTTTGACCAGAATTGTTGATTTTGAGGATCTGGCATAATTCTTTATTCCTCTTTTCCAGTCTTTGTACTGCTTCCAAGTTGAGTAAACCAGTCATCTACTTCTAAAGCTGGAAATTCATCTTTACTTTGGTCTTCTCCATATTGGATTTTGGCTCGTCCAGCAGGTACACCACTCACAATAGCCTTACCCGAAGCATCTAGTTTTCCTTTACGGATGGAACCATCAGATAATAAAACCTCATAATCAGCACCTTTAACAGGTGTGCCATCACTATGTAAATATTCTAGTAATAAGTCATCGGTCTTGATTTCTTGTGTTGGTAAAGAAGGCAAAACATAATCTGCCTTTGCTCCCCCCATAAACACATGCTGCCCAGCCTTCACCTCAAACTTCCCGCCAGTGACTGGAAAAATACCTGAGCTATTAATCTTGATTTGGGAACCACCCGAGGTAATCACAATTTCTTTAGAAGCATTAATTTCTATTTTGTCTTCTGTAGAAATAATCTGGATACCTTTACGGGCAATTAAATCTGCTCCATCGCCTTGCGCTTGTATCTCAACTTTACCTTTGCCTGCATAGAGCCGTGCTCCCTGTTGAGCGGCAAACAGGCTAATCTTGTTTTGTGCATGTGCAATCAGGTTCTTTTGAGTGCTTAGGCTAATGCTGTCCCCAGCATTTTGGCTTAACTGACCATCTGCACTTAAATGAATATCTTCATTACTAGCGACTGCAATACTGTTTGGTGCTGTTAAGACCATCAAGGCTTGCTTAAAAGTGGCAGCTTTCTCTTTATCTTGTTGTTCAATTTGCTCTATGAACGTTTTTAAGTTCTCAAGCATTTCCAATGGATCAGTTTGCTGGTTTTTAGCAACTTCACTCAGTGCCTTAGCATTATTAAGACCACCTTCGATTTGTTGCTTGGCATCGGCTGCATTTAAATGTGTGCCTTGAGCTTGGTCCTGTTTATGGGTACTAACAAGTAAACCTTTACCTGCTCTAACCGCGCCCCACTGGTCAGTTCTGAGTTCAAAGCCCTCTCCACGACCATCACTCTCGGCCTTATCTTTTGGATGGCTTAAGTTGCCTAAGTTTAACTGACTGACCGCATGGCTACTTTGTAACTGTGCACTAATTTGCCCAGTCGTATCATCAAAACGTAGCTGGTTAAAGCCTTTGCCATCAACTTCTTCTGAACGAATACCGCTGAGTTTTTTAGTGTCAGGTAGCTGCCCTTTCTGGTCGAACTGGGCTGGATGACGTTCGGCTTCATGAATACGTCCCACTACAAACGGACGGTCAATATTGCCGTCAAAGAAATCGATGACAACAATTTCACCAACACGTGGCAAGAAGCGTGCTACCCTTTTCCAGCCCACGGGGTTACAACATCAACCCAAGCCGAATCAGTATCCTTGTCGTTACTCCCCGCGCCTCCATCATGGCTATGGTCATTAGCTCGGGTAAACAGAAATCGGACTTTAATACGGCCCCACTGATCGACATAGATACTTTCACCTTCAGGTCCGACTACACGGGCACGTTGTACAGAGGCTTGAGGACGATCTTGTAAGGGCTGATATTCAGGAACTGTCTTAATATGGCGACGTTGTAAAATCAGTTGATTGCCTTGACGCTCTTTTGTATGACTAGATTGCCAATGGCTTTGTGTAATTAAAGTTTGTATTTGCTGGTTTAAGTCTTTCGGTAAGTTATTTTGGTTGTAGTAATGCTTACCAATGATCAGAAACTCTTTATCTGCCCCACTATGCAGATCAATTTCAGGGTGTTCATTCAGTTCAAACCAGTAACCAACTTGTGTATCCCGTACTGTGGTTTGAGCAACAAACTGTTTGGATTGGGCATCATGGTAAGCGCTTAAGTTCTGGTTAAATTTTTCCAGTTGTTGATTACTTGCTGAGGTTGCCCCATCTTCGCCGTTTAAATCCTGCATCCATGCCGGACTGAAGTGCCATGCATCTTCAAGGCTTAAACTTTGATTGTCATAGCTGGTACTATGCTGATGTGTACTTTGTACACTGCCTGCCCCATCAGTTTGTTGTAGTACATCTGACTGCCAACGCTGCACAAAAACAGAAGTCGGCTGCAAATGACGTCCAGCGATCAAACTGGTCATACTGTCAAACTGTTCAGTTGCACTGCTACGATGGTAACGGATTGTCCTTCTAGTCAGTGCCTGATACTGGCTATTGTCATCAATAAGGCGTAATTTTTGTGGCTGAATATTGTCCGTATTGCTCGCCACGGTAAGCTCTGCTTCATCAATGAGCCAACTAATACCTTCACTACGCCATAAGCGAGTTAAAAAGTCATAGTCGCTTTCATTGAGCTGCATAACAAAAGGACGGACATCGTAGGTCTGTTTTAAGCCGCTCAAATCTAAAGTCAGACTAGATGCAAATAAAGGACTTTTCCCCTGCCATTCTTTAAACAGAATTTCGCTAATATCCCGTACACTTTTGTTCATAAACACACGACTGTTTCTGCGTTTATGCCAGAGGTAGGTTGGATCACTTATGGTGATTTTATATAAGGTTAGAGCACCATCACTCTGACCTTGTGATGCTCCAGTAATAATCCCTGTAGTACGAAACTGTTGGCCTTGATCTGTGACCTGATCAACCGCAACCTGCAACCCAATAAATGTTTTGAGTGGAATATGAGCATTGGTTGATAAACAAATCAGCTCGGCTGTCATGCCCTGATTAAGATAATGTTGCCCATCTATACGTTGTAAAAAAACCTGACTATTCAGGGATGCATCTGAAAACTGGAGATACACCGAACGATGCTGTGAGAGAAAACCTATACTCTCTAAAACTTGGGAAATATTATTAAACATTACGTTTGTTATAAATTGAGACTTAATCGATTATATTTTATAAAATGCGTACAGATCTGTCTATTTTTTATATCAATTGCAATGTTAATGGCTAGTCGGACACCCTATCCATACACTAAAATAAAAAGCTCAATACTTCAGCGACCTGTGCCGCTAACTCATCTTTAAAACTCATGAAATACACCTACTGCGGAGATTGCAGTGCCAAAGATCTAAAGTCGATCAAAATAAAAATTGGCGTAATTGTAGCAGATTTATAGGTCCTGTTTAGAGATTGTTGAGTTGTCTATCCGTGTTTTCATATTTGGAATATTTTTAATTGAGCCATTAAAAAAGCCTGTTCAATATCAACAGGCTTTTTACGAATAAACTGAACAGCTTATGCTAATTTCTTTTCTTCAATAAATTGGACATCGGCAATTTGTGCATCCCAAAACTCAGTCCACAATGCACAATAATCAAGACATAGTTGAATCAAGTTTTCATAGTCATCTTTGGTAATGGCTTGAGCCAACGCAAACCAAAGGTCATCTTGATGGTCATCATCAGCAGCTTCAGCTGTTTCATCTGTTGAAACGCCATGTACATGGTAATAACCACCACCCTCAACATCGATATTTACAAACTTGGTTGCTTGTCGTAATGGCGGGCTAAAAAGAATGACTTCTTCTTCTGCCACCGCCAATAATGCCACCACATTAATATAACGATCGTAAGAAGCTTCTAAAAATGTTCTCACCTGATCTGCAATTTTTGAAGGTTTATAATTACGGCGGTCAGCCTCAGTCAAACCATAGTCATTTAGCAAATCTTCATATAATGGATAATGTGCATATTCAGGGTTGCCTAAATAATAATGATCTTTATCTAAACCCGGTCGAAAACCAAATTCATCTAATATATTTAAGCTCAACAACACCCGTGGAAACATTTTAGCGCCCGAGTGAAGCTTTGGCTCCAATTGTTTTGTCAGAAACTGCGCCTTTAATAAAGCATCGGTAAAAATCTGAACAATGGCATGACGATATTCTAAATGAATACGAGTGAGGGTTTGTTTATCAAGATAACCGTTATTTAATATTTCAATTGCAGGGTGTTTACTTACTGGCAATTGCGCAATTTTATTCCTTAATTGTTTGAGAAACTGTAAGTTTTCTTCCCATTGTGAAGCGGGAATACTATCTTTCATCCCCTGCAATGCTTTTTCTCTTGGATTATTAAAGTCTTCAAATTTTTTTGACATAATCATTCTCAATAAAAAGTTTTTCTTATAGTTAAGCTAAAGGCTATCCCTCTATTTCCATTACGTATTCGAACGTAAAAAGGATAAATTCCGTATACCCATACTTAACGAATTGATATTATGTTTATTATCTCAACAAATCAATGGATTAATTAATATTATTTAAAAAAGTAAACTATTGCCAATAAAATATTTATTTCTTTATTTATCAAGGCAAACCAAGCTATTGAATAAATATAATTTTTTAAATATCATTAAATAAGTTTTATTTAAGCTTTCATACTTTACAATAGCAAAGTTAATCAAAAAATATCTATGACGGGGCAACCAATGTCAAAAAGAGAAACGATTATAACAACAGCAATGACCCTTTTTAATCAGAAAAGTTATACCTCTATTGGGGTAGACAAAATTATTGCTGAATCTAAAGTTGCAAAAATGACTTTTTATAAGTACTTCTCTTCTAAAGAAGTTTTAATTGAAGAGTGTCTTCGCCGAAGAATTTTAGAAGTCCAAACTTCTTTATTAGATAAAGTTAATAGTGTAGATGACCCATTAAATAAACTAAAAAGTATTTTTAATTGGTATATCGACTGGATTAACACTGAAGATTTTAGTGGTTGTTTATTTAAAAAAGCAACGATAGAAGTCCTGCAGCTCTATCCTTCTATTAAAAAACAAGTAAATAAATACCGTGAATGGATTTACAGTCTAGTTTTATCTATATTTTTAGAGTTAGAAATTGAAGATCCAAAAGTATTAAGCAGTCTTTTTCTTAACATTATAGATGGGCTTATTATTGACGGGACTATTAACAAACCAGAAATTAACTCTGAAGAAACATGGTCTTATATAAATAAACTCATTGAGCTTGAAACAAAACAAAAATATGAAGCTGCTTAAAAAATTTAATTATTACGGTTCCTTACCATATTATAAGTTTTATTTTGAAGATGAGAAGATCTGTAATACATGCTCTATCAGGTGATCAGATCTGTTTTTTATCTGGTTCAATATAAAGTTCAGGCCGATATGTTTTAAAAGCACAACCGCCTGAACTCTATATAAATTTAGTTATTCTAAATATATCAGTTAATAAACATATAGATTTTAATAAATTAATCTTTAAGAAAAATACCCTTTAAAATATAAGTAAATAACAGTTCTCTCGTATCACCCCTAGTTTCATCTAGCAGCTGAATAATAGCCCCCTCTAATGTAAATAAAAACATATCGCTATCGCTTTTCGTAGCATCTTTCTTCACAGTTAAAAGCAATTTATAAACTTCATTAGTTAACCAATGCCGATACTGTACAACCACTTGATAAGCTGCGGGGTAGAGTTTTTCAATTTCAAAAATAGCCCTAAATAGCAAGTGGTAATAACCATCCAGATTTGTATGTAAAAAGAAAATCTCCTTGAGTTTTTCACGCAAGCTTAAATCTTTTTGTATGTAAATGATTGAGCGTACTTGCTCTTTTAAGATGTCTTTTTGAAAGTGTAGGCACATTTCAATAAGCCGTTCTTTAGAGTGGAAATAGTTATAAAACGAAGCTTTTGGCACCTCTGCTTCTCGCACAATGCGGTCTACTCCTACGTTATGAAAACCATGTTTATTAAAAAGGTAGCGAGACTTATGGAGCACGCTTAACGCGCGAAATGAGAGATCTGAATATGGCATATAGTTACCGTTATAAAATAATTTCTTGTTGTGTTTAAAAGAGATAAAACGACTGCAACTTTTGCTCTAAGCAAAAAAAGCATGCAAAGGCCCCAAAGACTGCCCTAACGCATCTCAAGTTTTATTGTTGATATGATTTTTTAGTCGTGAAGAACTGACGCCTGAAAACCTAAAGGTGATCAAACTGCATAAAGACTAACTGGGAGGTGTAAAAATAGTATGCATAGCCAACTCCTTATTTGGGGAGTTCTGCCAAAGCATTAATAAAAGATTATGGTGGCAGAACGAGCAAGGGTTCGCAGACTGATAGTAAAGAATCAGCACACCCAAAGGTGTCCCTCACTCGTCCTACCGCAACGAGCGAGGGACGATTGTACACACAAGACTACTCCTCAGAGGGAATAATCTGATGCCTTTACTAATCGGTCTGCGACAACCGGCTGGCAATGTAGGCCAGCAGGCAAAGGATAATCTGAGAGTTTACAAGTGTCAATGTGGAATTTATGACAAGTTTTAAAAATTCTTATTATTTTTCATTAGATTAACTAAATTATTATTTTAAATATTATATCAAGTAGTATTTTATAAATTTAACCAAATATTTAGGTTAAACAAAATGAGCGCCTTGCGACTGAATCAGTTGCCCTACATTTACAGGCATACCCAACAAATAACCTTGGAACTGCTGACAGCCCAAGCGCGTTAAAATCTCAACTTGTTGCTGTGTTTCCACCCCTTCGGCTGTTACGGTTAAACCTAACTTTTTCGCCAAATGAATAATACTTTCTAAAATGACCTCTTCTTTTGAGCCTGGTTTTAAATCGACAATAAAACCACGGTCAATTTTAAGTTCATCGACTGGTAAATCTTTTAAATATAAGAAGCTTGAGTGCCCTGTCCCAAAGTCATCAATTGCCACCCGAATACCCATATCGCGCAGTCGTTCACAAGCACGAATGCTTAAGTCGATATGCCGCATTGCGGTTGATTCGGTAATTTCAATAATGAGGTGATGCGGCTGAATTTGGTATTTTTTTAACAAACCTTCGAGTGTACTAAAGAGCTTTTTATTTTCGAACTGCAAGGCCGATAAATTGACTGCGATTGGATAAAACTGCGTATTGCTACGTTCCCATTCCTGAATTTGTTGGCAAGCTTGCTCAAGCGCCCAATATCCCATTGGAATAATTAAACCTGTCTTTTCCGCGCCACCAATAAACATATGCGGTGTCAGCATACCTAAAGATGGATGGTTCCAGCGAATGAGTGCTTCTACCCCACAAATCTCAAGATTGGTATTAAATTTTGGCTGGTAGTAGAGAACAAATTGTTTTTCTTCGACTGCTTTGTATAAATCATTGATCAGTTTTGACTGACTTCTTGTTTCTTGTTGATGGGTAGAATAACTAAAGACGGTATAAGTATTGCGGCCCTGCTCTTTAGACATCAGCATGGCAGCATCGGCATTCATCAGCAGGTCTTGAACATTTTGCCCATGTTCAGGGAACAGTGCGATACCTAGACTTGCTGAAATATTAATTTCTTTACCGGAAATTTGGTAACTGTCTTGAATAAGATGTAATACTTTTTCAGCAAGTTGCATTGCCTCTTCAGTATCAGTGTTTTCAGCAATTAGTAAAAACTCATCCCCACCAATTCTAAGCAATTTACATTTTTCATTGAGTTGCCAATGTAAACGATTGGCCATTTGTATAAGCAGTTGATCACCAATGTGGTGTCCAAACGCGTCATTTACCGATTTAAAACGGTCTAAATCAATATAGAGAAAAGCAATTTTTTGGTCTTTATAACGGTGATCTGAAAGGAGAACTTCGGCGTAATCCACTAGATAAAGTCGGTTTGGTAATTTAGTTAAGTTATCTTGAATAGAGAGGTTGGCTAATTCTTTATTGGCTTTGCGCAGTTCTAGATTTCGCTGGTTCAGTCGTTGTTCCAGCACGGCAACAATAAAACTCGCGACCAGCACCAAACAGGTAACCAAAATAATTGTAAATAACAGCAAGTCATGTTCAGCCTGATATTGGCTTACAAACTTATCGGTAATATTTGTCGAAATAAGTGCCGTATAGTGCATCCCCATAATACTTAGGGTCATCATCACTGCAAAGGCTAATTTTAAACTTATACGGTGACGTTCACTTTCTTTTAATTTATAGGCCAGCAAGAAAGCTAATCCCGACCCGCTCATGGCAATTAAGACAGAAAATAAAATAAGAAAAGAGGTATAGTCTTTCTTATAAATATCAATATTCCAGCCTAACATACTCACATAATAAGAAGCAGAAATCCCAATTCCCATAATGACTGAGCTTAAAATGAGTCTAAATATAGGAAGTGTAAAACGAGAAGTCAGCCAAATTGCGACACTTGAAAGTACAGCACTAATGCCAAAAGCCAGTGTAATTAAAGGAACGTTCGAGGAAGCTGCTTCAAATAAATGGTAAGCATGCATGCCGACAATATGGACAATACTAATCGCTGCTGCGAGTAATAATCCATTGAGTAACAAAATAAACGGCTCAATCTTTTTATAAGTTTGCTTAAATATTAACTGCTCCATGGAAATCACAATATAGCAAATAGCGCCAGCCGCAATAAAAGAGCCGACGATCAATGTGCTATCGTAATCAACATGACCCATATTGGACTTCCATGATTATTCAATACTTTTTTTTATTTTGTTCAACTCATTGCACAAAATACAATTAAACACGTTAAAGAAAAATTAGTAAATTCGACTTTTTTAGTCAGTTATAAACAATAACATTATCTAACATTTGGTCAAGTATTTTTTACTTTAGAAATCAATAAAGTAAACAAAAATTAAGCATCCAATTATATGAAAAATATAGGATTTCTTAAGTCTAGGTCAATTGACCTTAATGATGTTTTTTTAAACTTGTTTTAGGGGGTAATAAAATAAAAAACCCTGCATTTAGCAGGGTTCTTTTAAAAATAATAGAAAAGAGAATTAGTTTTTCTCTTTGTCTACGATCTTGTTCGCTTGAATCCAAGGCATCATTGCACGTAATTTAGCACCAGTTTGTTCAATACCGTGTGCAGCATTTTGACGACGACGAGCTGTCATAGATGGGTAGTTCAATGCACCTTCTTGGATGAACATCTTCGCGTATTCACCAGATTGAATACGTTTTAATGCATTACGCATTGCTTCACGAGACTGTTCATTGATTACTTCAGGACCAGTTACGTATTCACCGTACTCAGCATTGTTAGAAACTGAGTAGTTCATGTCAGCGATACCGCCTTCGAACATCAAGTCAACGATTAACTTAAGTTCGTGTAAGCATTCGAAGTAAGCCATTTCTGGTGCATAACCAGCTTCAACCAAAGTTTCGAAGCCCATTTTCACAAGTTCAACTGCACCACCACAAAGAACTGCTTGCTCACCGAATAAGTCAGTTTCAGTTTCTTCACGGAATGAAGTTTCGATAATACCTGTACGGCCACCACCTACGCCAGAAGCGTAAGAAAGCGCAACGTTACGTGCATTACCAGAAGCGTCTTGGTGAATTGCGATTAGGTCAGGAACACCTGAACCACGTTGGAATTCTGAACGTACAGTGTGACCAGGAGCTTTAGGCGCAACCATGATTACGTCTAAGTCTTTACGTGGAACAACTTGGTTATATAGAACAGAGAAACCATGAGCAAATGCTAAAGTCGCGCCTTCTTTGATGTTTGGCTCAATCACGTCACGGTAAAGTTGTGATTGGAATTCATCTGGAGTCAAAATCATTACGAGGTCAGCTTGCTTAACTGCTGCTGGGACTTCAGCAACTTTAAGACCAGCGTTTTCAGCTTTCTTCCAAGAAGCTGAACCAGCACGTAAACCTACAGTTACGTCTACACCTGAGTCTTTAAGGTTAAGTGCATGAGCATGACCTTGAGAACCGTAACCAATAATCGCAACTTTCTTGCTTTGGATGATTGATAAGTCACAGTCTTTATCGTAAAAAATTTGCATTTGTGTTCTCCGCTAAAATACTTTTTAAAAAATTAAATGGCTAAAACTTTTTCGCCACGGGCGATACCTGATACACCTGAACGAACGACTTCAAGAATGGTGTTTTCTGCAAGCGCATCGATAAAACCATCTAATTTTTCAGTTGTCCCTGCTATTTGAATGGTATAGGTCGTTGGTGTCACGTCTACAATTTGCGCACGGAAAATATCCGCAGTACGCTTAATTTCAGCACGTGAAGCACCCAATGCTTTTACTTTGATTAGCATGAGTTCACGCTCAATATGTGAACCTTCTGATAAATCAACTACTTTTACCACCTCAACAAGCTTGTTGAGCTGTTTCGTAATTTGTTCGATCTTATGGTCATCGCCATAAGTCGTTAACGTTAAACGCGATAATGTCGGATCTTCGGTTGGTGCAACATTAAGTGTTTCAATGTTGTAGTTACGTTGACTGAATAAGCCCACCAAACGAGAAAGCGCACCAGCTTCGTTTTCAACGAGTACAGAAATAATATGTCTCATTAAATGCGCTCCCCTTTAGAAATCCACATATCACGCATAGATTGACCTGCAACCTGCATTGGATAAACGTGTTCGCTACGGTCAACCATAACGTTGATAAATACGCATTTATCATTGATTGCCATTGCTTCTGCAAGCTTAGATTCAAGTTCATCGGCATGATTAATTTGAATGCCTACATGACCATAAGCTTCCATTAACTTGGCAAAGTCAGGTAATGACTCAACATAAGAACTTGAATGACGACCTTCATAGTTCATATCTTGCCATTGTTTCACCATACCTAATGCACGGTTGTTCAAGCACAAGATTTTTACGTTCAAGCCATATTGTTTACAGGTTGAAAGTTCCTGAATACACATCTGAATTGAAGCTTCACCCGTAATACAAACAACTTGTTGGTCTGGGAAAGCAAGCTTCGCAGCCATTGCATAAGGTAAACCAACACCCATGGTGCCAAGGCCACCTGAGTTGATCCATTGGCGAGGACGTTTGTACTTATAATAAAGTGCACCAAACATCTGATGTTGACCTACGTCAGAAGTAATAATGGCATCGCCATTGGTCACTTTATATAAAGTTTCAACAACCTGCTGTGGCTTCATAGTGCCATCAGATGGATTTTCATATTTCAAACCATGAACTTTGCGCCATTCATTGATTTGAGACCACCAAGCTGCAATTGCTTCAGGATTTGGTTTAGACACATTTAATTGTTTTAACTGTGCCAACATTTCTTGAAGAACTGGCTCTACTGCACCAACGATCGGAATATGCGCCATAATCGTTTTTGAAATGGTTGCAGGGTCGATATCAACATGAATCACTTTTGAGTTCGGGCAGAATTTGGCTGGGTTATTTGTTACGCGGTCATCAAAACGCGCACCAATCGCCAAAATTACGTCTGCATGGTGCATTGCCATATTGGCTTCATATGTACCGTGCATACCTAACATGCCAATAAACTGTGGGTCATCGCCCGGGAATCCGCCTAACCCCATAAGTGTGTTAGTTACCGGATAACCAAGTAAATGTGCAAGTTCGGTTAATAACGCAGAAGCATTCCCTTGTACAACACCACCGCCTGTATAAATAACAGGACGTTTTGCAGTAAGTAACTCATCAATTGCTTTACGAATTTGACCAGAGTGGCCGCGTGAAGGTGGTTGATATGAACGCATCTTCACTTTTTCAGGGTATTCGTATGCAAACTTTTCTGCAGGGTTAGTCGCATCTTTAGGAATATCGACTACAACTGGACCAGGGCGCCCACTTGATGCGATATAGAATGCTTTTTTAATAATTGCAGGGATTTCACTTGCGTGGCGGACCTGAAAGCTGTGTTTCACGATAGGACGTGAAATACCAACCATATCAGTTTCCTGGAAAGCGTCTTCACCAATCAGATGTGATGCAACCTGGCCAGACAAAACCACCATTGGGATTGAGTCCATATAAGCTGTTGCAATTGGAGTTACTGTATTGGTTGCGCCTGGACCAGAAGTGACCAGTACTACGCCTGTCTTACCTGTAGCACGCGAGTAGGCATCTGCCATATGACCAGCAGCTTGCTCATGGCGCACGAGGTAATGATTGATTTTGTCTTGTTGAAATAGCGCATCATAAATATGTAATACTGCGCCGCCTGGATAACCAAAAACATGTTCAACGCCTTCGTCCGCAAGAGCGCGAACGAGCATTTCACCACCAGATAAAAGTTCCAACGTGATTCACCCTAAAATCTTATATCACTATTTTATGGAAGGCATAAATAGTGTTTCATTCATTGAATTGTCTGCACTGTTATAGCACACATATTGTCTAGTTTTCGTTGCAATAGAAAAATTTCTGTTTTTCAGCCGTATAAGCTGTTTTAACATTAATAAAGCATGTCTGGATATACATACTTTAGTAAAATCAATCTCTCGGCTAGAGAGAATGTCTATTACAAAACATGACAGTTATTCGAAGGGTGATCGAGTAAATGCATATAAAACTAGAGAAAGCATTTTTGTTGTTTCTATATACAAAGTCAAGAATAAAGAAAAGGTTTTTCCATAAAAAATTTTAGCTGCTGCTTTTTTAATCTAATATTAAATCGTGAATTTACTCTTCTTAGCTCATTATTTATTAAAAATTTATTATTTTTATATAAAACGATCCATTGTAAATTGCTTATTTATAAAGTTTATTTAAATATAATCAGTTTACATTGGGGAAGAACTGATATGAATTTATCTTATTTAAAAACAAGCCTGTATACAGCCGCTACAACAGCGATTTTACTTTGCTCAAGTCAAAGTCAGGCACAACAATATTATAAATGGATGGATCAAAGTGGCTCGACACATTACACCACGACGCCACCACCTAAAGGAGCAAAACATTTGAACAAAGTTTCGACTTACGGCAGTCAACCATTGTTGAAAAATCCAACATCAAACTCAGAACAACCATCTCAGGATAAAGATAAAGTCGTGCAAGAAGTAACTAACGTAGCAGTGGAAAAAGGTGCACCTGCTGTCCCGGTCCCACCTGCCCCGTCTGTATCGGCACCAAGATAATTAAAATGAGAGTGGTGAATATTTTTACCACTCTTCGATTATTTAAAATAAACAAGAATAGATTGGGAAATTTTATAGCGCAGATTAAAAGATAAAATCCTGCTCTAAAAACTGACATTTTCCTCTATTTTGCGCTATGCTGTGCAGCAATCTTTCATTTCAATTTTCGTTGTATAGCTTACGTCTATGACTATTTCTCACATTGACCCAGAATATCAAGCAAACACGATTGAACCATCAGTCCAACAAGATTGGGAAAATCGTAAAGTCTTTAAAGTTGCCGACACTGTCGAAGGTAAACATCGCTACATCCTGTCAATGTTCCCTTACCCAAGTGGCAAACTGCACATGGGTCATGTGCGTAACTATACCATTGGCGATGTAATTAGCCGTTTTTACCGTTTAAAAGGTGAAACCGTATTACAACCTATGGGTTGGGATGCATTTGGTTTACCAGCGGAAAACGCTGCAATTGCCCATAAAGTTGCTCCGGCAAAATGGACATTTGAAAACATCGCTTACATGCGTGACCAATTAAAAAAATTAGGTCTATCTGTAGATTGGGACCGTGAATTTGCAACGTGTACACCAGAGTACTATCACTGGGAACAATGGTTGTTCGTTCAGCTTTATAAAAAAGGTTTAATCTACCGTAAACTTTCAACAGTAAACTGGGATCCGGTTGACCAAACAGTTTTGGCAAACGAACAAGTTGAAAATGGTCGTGGCTGGCGTTCAGGTGCATTGGTTGAAAAACGCGATATTCCAATGTACTACTTCCGTATTACGGACTATGCACAAGAATTATTAGACGACCTAGACACTCTACAAGACGGCTGGCCTCAACAAGTGTTGACCATGCAGCGTAACTGGATTGGTCGTTCTACAGGTATGGAAATTACCTTCCCATCTGCCAATACTGAAATTTATGCTGACGGCTTAACTGTTTATACAACACGTGCCGACACACTTATGGGTGTGACGTACGTTGCCGTTGCAGCAGAACACCCTATTGCGCTTAAAGCTGCTGAAAATAATCCTGAATTGGCTGCATTTATTGAAGAATGCCGCATGGGTTCAGTTGCAGAAGCTGACTTGGCTACAGCCGAGAAGAAAGGTATGGCAACAGGTTTGTTTGTAAAACACCCTGTAACTGGCGAAGAGCTCCCTGTCTGGATTGCGAACTACGTATTAATGTCTTACGGTTCTGGCGCAGTGATGGCTGTACCAGCACATGACGAACGTGACTTCGAATTTGCTAACAAGTTCAACTTGCCAATTAAGCAAGTCATTGATGCCAAAGGTGCTGACGATGCAGACTACTCTGCAACTGAATGGCAAGAATGGTACGGTTCTAAAGAAGGTAAACTTGTTAACTCTGGCGAATTTGACGGTCTAGAATTCCAAGCTGCATTCGATGCATTCCTTGCAAAATTAGAACCACAAGGTTTAGCAAATTCTAAAGTTCAATTCCGTTTACGTGACTGGGGTGTTTCTCGTCAACGTTACTGGGGTTGTCCAATTCCAATGATCAACTGTGATACTTGTGGTCAAGTCACAGTTCCTGAAGATCAACTTCCGGTTGTATTACCAACTGACGTTGTTCCAGATGGTTCAGGTAATCCACTAAATAAAATGCCTGAATTCTATGAAACTAAATGTCCTTGCTGTGGTGGCGATGCACGCCGTGAAACAGATACATTGGACACATTCGTAGAATCATCTTGGTACTACGCACGCTATGCATCTCCAGACTTTACTGGTGGTATGGTAAAACCTGAAGCAGCTAAAAACTGGCTTCCTGTAAACCAATATATTGGTGGTGTTGAACACGCGATTCTTCACTTACTTTATGCACGCTTCTTCCACAAATTAATGCGTGATGAAGGTGTCGTACAAGGTAATGAGCCATTTACCAACTTGTTAACTCAAGGCATGGTGCTTGCAGATACTTTCTATCGTGAAGCAGAAAATGGTAAGAAAACTTGGTTCAACCCTGCTGATATCGAATTAGAACGTGATGAGAAAGGTCGCATCATTTCTGCAAAATATTCAGGTGATGGTCAAGAAGTGATTATCGGCGGACAAGAAAAAATGTCCAAGTCGAAAAATAACGGTATTGACCCACAAGCCATTATTGATCAATACGGCGCAGATACAGCTCGTGTATTTATGATGTTTGCTGCACCACCAGATCAATCTTTAGAATGGTCTGATGCAGGTGTTGAAGGTGCAAACCGTTTCTTGAAACGTGTATGGCGTCTGGTAGCAAGCTTCCTTGAAAAAGGAAACTCTGCAACAGCAATTGATAAAGCAAACTTGTCTAAAGATGCTCAAGATTTACGTCGTAAGACACACGAAACCATTCAAAAAGTAAGTGATGATATTGAGCGTCGTCACGCGTTTAATACTGCAATTGCTGCATTGATGGAATTGTTAAACGCAAGCAATAAGTTTGAAGCAAAAGATGACAATGACGTTGCTGTAGAACGTGAAGCAATCACCACATTGTTAACTTTACTTGCTCCATTTGCTCCGCATTTAAGCCAGACTTTATTGGCTCAGTTTGGTACGGACTTAACAGAAGCAACTTTCCCTGAAGTTGATGCTTCTGCATTAACCCGCAATACTCAAACGATTGTTGTACAAGTAAATGGTAAACTTCGCGGTAAACTTGAAGTTTCTGTTGATATTTCTAAAGATGAGTTATTAGCTCAAGCGAAAGCATTACCAGAAGTTCAGCAGTTCTTAACAGGACCAACCAAAAAAGAGATTGTGGTTCCAAACAAATTGGTTAACCTCGTGGTTTAATTACAGGTATTAATGAGAGGATCAAGCATGCACTTAGCCCAACGTTTAGCCGCTGTTGTTTTAACCTTAGGCCTTAGTGCAGGCTTAGTCGGGTGTGGTTTCCATTTAAAAGGAACCAACCCGACTGCGACTCCACTTGTTTATAAAAAATTAAGCCTTGAGTTACCGGCAAAAACCGATGACCTTGAAACACAATTAAAAGTGTATTTAACGGCAAATGGTGTTCAGCTCAGCAATGACAACGACGCCTATGTTCTTCGTGTTTTAGAATACACGCCTCGTCGTCAGCTTCTAAATGGTAAACTTACAGAAGTGTTATTACGCTTGACTGTAACTTTCCAAATCGAAGACCGTCAAGGTAATAAAATTACAGAGCCGCGTACTTTAACCGCAGCTCGTAGTTATCAATATGATTTGGCAACGGTCAACACTGAGAACCAGCAAGAGAGTTACTTGCAACGTATTGTAATTGATGACCTTGCACAGCAAATTACTCGTCAAATTTCAGCCAATCGCTTACCAAAAGCTCAACCATAGACGTATCTTTTCTTAAGTAATGAAACTTGACTATTTACAAGCCCTCAAACGCATTCCGGAAGCTCGGGGTGCGTGGATCCTGCATGGACAGGAACCTTTATTAGAACAAAATTTACTCGACACTTTTCGCAAAAGCTGGCAGCAACAAGACATTGAAAGACAGCGCTACGATATTAGTAGTGTAAGTGACTGGAAAAATGTCTTTAATGCACTGAACAGCCTATCTTTATTTTCTCAGCAACTTGCTATTGAAGTTCACGGCAATATCAAGCCCGATGCCAATGGTTTAAAACAGCTAAAAAGTTATATCCAGCATAATGAAACTAACCTGCTGTTAATTGTTTTACCCAAACAAGACAGTAGCAGCTTAAAATCTGCTTTTTTCCAAGTTGTTGAAGCGAACGGTGTGGTGGTTGCCCTTACTGCTAACTATCCGCAAGATCGTCAACGAATATTAGCCGCTGAGGCTGAGAAGTTAGAAATTCAACTCGACAATGATGCTTGGCAGTGGCTCATGCAGCATCATGAGCATAACCTGCTCGCTGCTAAAAATAGCTTGATGCGGGTAAGAGATACTTTTCCAGACCAGAAACTAATTCAAATTGAACAGTTATATGCGTGTCTACAAGATCAGTCTCGTTACACCACTTACGATTTAAGCGATGCGTTATTAGAAGGTAATCTTGCTCAGTCCATTAAGATCTTTCAATATTTAATCGGTTCCGGTGAACCGGAAAGCTTGATCTTATGGACATTAAGTAAAGAAATGCGTTTATTAATGCAGTTGTTTGAACAACCACATAATGCATTACAACTAGGTATATGGAAAACAAAAGTTAGCTTATATCAACAAGCATTAAGAAGACTCAATCCACAGCAATTTTTGGGATGGTCTGCCCTGCTTTTACAAATTGATGCCGCAATCAAAGGCATGTCAAATGAGAATGCCCAACATTTAATGCAACAAGCCATTGCCGAGCTGTGTGGAAAAACATTATTTATACATTAGGGCAGCCAAATCATTTGCCTGCTTTATTGAAATATCATAAAAATTCACGTTTTATCCTCATTTGACTCTTATACTAAGTTAAATTTTAGACTTTTCGACCTCTCGCCATGCCAAAAATAAAGCCAATTAAACTCGTAATTATTGTCGTCTGTATCGCCATTATTGCTGTCTTAGCTTGGAAATTCTTAAAGCCTAAACAACAGCAACCTCAATATATTACAGCAGAGGTAACTCGTGGGGATATTGAGAATAATGTACTTGCAACCGGTACACTTGATGCAACCAAGCTTATTAGTGTGGGTGCTCAGGTATCTGGTCAGGTTAAAAAGATGTATGTGCAGCTTGGTGATCAAGTAAAACAAGGTCAACTTATTGCACAAATTGACTCGACCACCCAAGAAAACAGTTTAAAAACATCTGATGCCAATATTAAAAATTTAGAGGCACAGCGTCTTCAGCAAATCGCTTCTTTAAACGAGAAACAACTCGAATATCGTCGTCAACAACAAATGTATGCTCAAGATGCAACACCTCGTGCAGATTTAGAGTCGGCTGAAGCTGCTTATAAAACAGCTCAGGCACAAGTTAAAGCATTAGATGCACAAATTGAGTCTGCAAAAATAACGCGTTCAACAGCACAAACCAATATTGGCTATACACGTATTGTTGCGCCAACTGATGGTACGGTTGTTGCGATTGTGACCGAAGAAGGTCAAACGGTAAACGCAAACCAAAGTGCTCCAACTATCGTCAAAATTGCAAAACTTCAAAATATGACGATTAAAGCACAGGTGAGTGAAGCCGATATTATGAAAGTGGAAAAAGGTCAGCAGGTCTATTTCACGACCTTAGGTGATGAAACCAAGCGATATGCAACCTTACGTCAAATTGAACCTGCTCCAGATTCGATCTCTAGTGAATCAAACAGCACCACAAGTTCAACAACAAGCTCAGCTGTTTACTACAACGCTTTATTTGATGTTCCAAATACGGACGGCAAATTGCGTATTGATATGACTGCACAAGTTTATATCGTATTAAATTCAGCAAAAAATGCCTTATTGGTTCCATCTTCTGCGTTAAGTAGCAAACAATTTTCTGGCCAAAGAAAACAGGGTCAATCAGCAGATAAAGCGAGTTCTACTCCAAGTGCAGAACGCAAGCATCAAGGTAATGGTGTTCGTTTAGAACGCTTAAATTTAACTCCTGAACAAAAACAACTTATTGAACAAGGCAAAGCAACACTAAGTGTAGTTCGCGTTTTACAAGCAGATGGTACGACTAAACCAACACAAATTTTGGTAGGTATTAATAACCGTGTAAATGCACAAGTACTTGCCGGATTAAAACAAGGTGACCAAGTTGTGATCGCTGATAGTTCAGAAAACTCTGCAGCTTCTGCAAACAGTGGTAATAACCGTCGCCGTAGCGGTCCAATGGGAATGTAAGCATGACAAAACAAGCTTTGCTTGAAGTCAGCAATCTGGTCCGGGAATTCCCTGCTGGCGAAAGCACGATTCAAATTTTAAAAGGCATTGACCTGACCATTTATGAGGGTGAGCTGGTTGCTATTGTTGGCCAGTCCGGCTCTGGTAAATCAACGCTCATGAATATTTTGGGCTGTCTGGACCGCCCAACAAGTGGTAGTTATAAGGTTAATGGTCAAGAAACCGGTAAGCTAGAGCCCGACCAGTTAGCGCAGTTACGCCGTGAATATTTTGGTTTTATTTTCCAGCGCTATCATTTACTGGGTGACTTATCAGCTGAAGGTAACGTTGAGGTTCCAGCTGTTTATGCTGGTGTTACTCCAGCAGACCGTAAACAGCGAGCTACTGCCCTGCTCACGGAGTTAGGTTTAGGTACTAAAACGCAAAACCGACCAAGCCAGCTTTCAGGTGGTCAACAGCAACGTGTATCAATTGCACGTGCCTTAATGAATGGCGGCGATGTGATCTTGGCCGACGAACCAACAGGGGCACTCGATTCACATAGCGGCGTTGAAGTGATGCGAATTTTGCGTGAACTCAACGCGGCTGGCCATACGATTATTTTGGTAACGCACGATATGCAAGTTGCAAAGAATGCAACGCGCATTATCGAAATTAGTGATGGGGAAATTATTAGTGACCGTCCTAATGTTCCAGACCAGTCTTTAGAAGAAGTTAAATCTGATCCAGATGCAGCACCTGCTTTACAAAATAAGCAGAAAAAAGGCAAAAGTATTTCGGCTTGGCGTTCAACCCTAGATCGCTTATCCGAAGCCTTTCAAATGGCTTTACTGTCCATGAATGCCCACCGCATGCGTACTTTCTTAACCATGCTGGGGATCATTATTGGTATTGCCTCTGTCGTAACGGTGGTCGCACTGGGTAATGGCTCTCAACAACAGATTTTGAGCAACATTAGCAGTTTAGGCACCAACACAATTACGGTATTCCAAGGTCGTGGTTTTGGTGATAACTCCAAGACAGCCAATTTTAAAACGCTGGTTCCTGCCGACGCCGATGCATTAATGACACAACCTTATGTCAGTGCAGTCAGCCCGATGGTCAGTACATCCAAGACCATGCGTTATCAACAAAATGAAGCAAATGCGACTATTAACGGTGTAAGTAACGATTATTTCGATGTAAAAGGTCTAGTTTTTAAAGACGGCCAAACCTTTGATCAACGAAGTGTCCGCGACCGTTCGCAAGATGTAGTCATTGATACCAATACGCAAAAACAATTCTTTAGCGATGGTACTAACCCAATCGGGCAAGTCGTGTTACTGGGTAGCGTACCAGCTCGTATTATCGGCATTGTAGAACCTCAGACCAGCGGAATGGGTTCGGATGACACGCTGAATGTATATATGCCTTATACCACGGTCATGAGCCGTATGTTAGGGCAAGCCCATGTCCGTAATATTGTCGTACGTATTAATGATAAATACTCGACCAGTGCTGCTGAAAACGCCATCGTTAACTTATTAACCCAGCGCCACGGTGCCCAAGATATTTTCACCATGAACAGTGACAGTATCCGACAAACCATTGAGAAAACCACAAGTACTATGACCCTCTTAGTATCAGCAATTGCTGTAATTTCTCTGGTAGTTGGTGGTATCGGGGTAATGAATATTATGCTGGTTTCGGTGACTGAACGTACGCAAGAAATTGGTGTGCGTATGGCTGTGGGTGCTCGACAAAGTGATATTTTGCAGCAGTTCCTGATTGAAGCAATTTTAGTATGTTTGATTGGTGGTGTACTTGGCGTACTGCTATCACTGGGCTTAGGACAACTGATTAATAAGTTTGCCGGTGGCAACTTTGCTGTCGCCTATTCAACCACATCAATTGTTGCTGCGTTTGTGTGTTCAACATTGATTGGTGTCGTATTCGGCTTCTTACCTGCCAAGAATGCAGCAAAACTTGACCCTGTTGCAGCACTATCACGAGAATAAGGAAAATTGCATGTCTTTTTCTATGACTAAACTTAGCGCAGCACTTCTCCTCACTAGTTCTCTTGTGGGATGTGCCGCTGTAGTAAAAACACCTTACCAAGCACCAGCTGTACAAGTTCCGGGTAGTTTTCAGTACGATAAGGCTAAAGCTAAAACAGCATCGGTTGAGCAATATTCTGACCGTTGGTGGACATTGTTTGGAGATGCACAGCTCAACCAACTCGTAACTAATGTTTTAGAGCGCAATAGTGATTTGGCTGTTGCGGGAATCACACTCAAGCAAGCACGCTTGCAAGCTGATTTAACCGCGAATAAACAAGGCTTACGGACCAGCTCTAGTGTTTCTACAGGACATTCTTTCGACTTAAATTCGGGAGATGACAGTGCGAAAGGTTTATCAATGAGTGCTGGGGTGAGCTATGAACTTGATTTGTTTGGCAAGCTTGCTCGTCAAACTGAAGCAAGTAAATGGGAAGCGTTAGCAACCGAACAAGATCTTCAAGCTACTGGTCAAAGTCTGATTGCCACTACTGCGAAACTCTACTGGCAACTTGGTTATTTAAATGAACGGTATGCAACTGCACAGCAAAGCTTAGCCACTTCACAAAAGCTTTATCAGTTAGTTCAAACTCAGTATAAAGCAGGTGCAGTTTCAGGATTAGACCTTACGCAAGCCGAGCAGTCTGTTCAAAGCCAAAAAGCAAGTTTAAGCCAGATTGAGCAACAGCTTGTTGAAACGCGTACAGCCATTGCTGTGTTATTGCATGAGCCAGTACAGCAACTCAATATTCAAGAGCCACAGCGTTTACCACGTACAGCGCTGCCTGCTATTGGTGCGGGTTTACCAGCGGATATTTTGTCACGTCGCCCAGACTTGCAAGCAGCTGAGCTTCGCTTGAGAAAAGCACTAGCAACTAAAGATGCAACTAAAGCAAGCTACTACCCGTCAATTAGCTTAACCAGTAGTTTAGGTTCAAGCAGCACATCGTTAACGGAGTTATTACATAACCCTGCCCTTACGCTTGGAGCGAGTTTAAGCCTACCGTTTTTGCAATATAACGATATGAAAAAAGATATCGCGATTAGCAACCTAGATTATGAAAAAGCGATTATTCAATATCGCCAAACGCTTTATCAGGCTTTTGCTGATGTAGAAAATGCGTTATCAAGCCGCACAGAACTCGACAAACAAGTAGCGTTACAAGAGCGTAATGTCGAACTTGCAGAAAAAACTGAACGTTTAACTGAAGTCCGCTACCGTTATGGCGCTGTTGCGTTAAAAACACTTCTTGATGCACAGCAAACTACACGTACTGCGCGCTTGAGTCTTGTTGAAACCAAACAAAGCCAATACAACGCTTATGTCACCCTTATGCAGGCATTAGGCGGTTCACCTGTAAAAGAACTGCCGCAATAACTTGCGCCCAGTAAAAAAGCCGTAGTCCTTCAACTACGGCTTTTTTTATGTCTGAATAAATCTTAAGACTTATTCATCATCCATCATAGATTGGCTCATACCTACAGTATTGAAACCAGCATCTACATATAGAATTTCACCAGTAATACCTGAAGCCCAAGGTGAGCAAAGGAATAACGCTGCATTACCCACTTCTTCAATGGTTACGTTACGCTTTAACGGTGCAACTTTTTCGTTAGCATCTAACATTTTACGGAAAGATTTAATACCAGAAGCAGCTAAAGTACGAATTGGACCCGCAGAAATTGCGTTTACACGGATACCGTCAACACCCAAACTTGATGCCAAGTAACGAACGCCAGCTTCTAAAGATGCTTTTGCCATACCCATTACGTTGTAGTTAGGCATAACGCGCTCAGAACCTTGGTAAGTCAAAGTTAATAAACAACCTTGGCGAGCTTGTAATAAAGGTTTTGCAGCACGTGCCATTGCAACAAAGCTGTATGCGCTAATGTCATGAGCAATTTTAAAACCGTCACGGTCAGTCACTTCAGTGAAGTCACCATCAAGCGTGTGCGCAGGTGCAAAGCCGATTGAGTGCACAACACCGTCTACGCCGTCCCAATGTTTTGCAAGTTCCGCAAATGCATTATCAATTTCAGCATCAACGGCAACATCACATGGAAACACAAGCTTAGAACCGAATTGCTCAGCAAACTCATCTACACGTTTTTTTAATTTTTCGTTTGGATAAGTAAATGCAAGCTCAGCACCTTCACGGTGTAATGCTTGTGCAATACCATAAGCAATTGATAATTTACTAGCAACGCCTGCAATCAAAAAGCGTTTACCTGCTAAAAGTCCTTGTGTCATGCCGATCTCACTCAAAACAATTTTCAGCATAATGCCAATATTCAACGTTTTTCGAAATTGCATAATGCATCTTTTTTCAAAAATCGCACGAAAAAAAAATCGCTCCGATTTAGGAGCGACTTTTTACCAACTCATTTTTAGTCGTCAGACAATAAGCCAAGCAAACGTAAGAATGAGATATACATCCATACTAAAGTTGCAAGTAAGGCAATACCACACAACCATTCCATGAATTTTGGTGCACGATATGCTGCATTAGTTTCGATCAAATCAAAATCTAAAATTAGGTTCAGTGAAGCAATCACTGCAACAAAAGCAGCAAAACCAATACCTAACCAGTTGCTTTCAAAAATATAAGGAATGCTTGAGCCAAACGCTAAACGCATCACCATCTGCACGATAAATACAATAAAGATCGCCAGAGATGCAGAGATCACAACTGATTTGAACTTTTCAGTTGCGCGTATGATTTGAAACTTATATAGACCAAACATCACCAAAGTCGTGACGAAAGTTGCCAATAAAGCTTGAAGAGGAACGCCCGGATATTTCAACTGGAAAGTAAAAGAAATACCACCTAAGAAAGCCCCTTCAAATAAAGCATAAGGAATTGCCAAAGTTGGAGCAGTTGTTGGTTTAAAAGTCGTAATTAAAGCTAAAACCAAGCCGCCAATTGCACCCACAATTGAAGCCGCATAAGCAATACCAACATTTGCAGTAAAGGCTGCATAGAAAAATAAAGCGACACCCACTGCGGCTGCAATGATGGTCAACATAACAGATTTTTGAATCGCACCTTGCACGGTCATCGGTTGACTATAGTCACTGACCGTTTCAACGCGTGTCAGTATCGGGTTATTACTTTGCATAAATGCTCTCTTTTTATAATAAATAAACTTAAAACATCATTTTAAGCAAAATGAATATGAAAGCCAAATTCCCACTTGGCATTATTGTAACAATGTCCTTTAAACAATAAAAAAGGGAGCTTTCGTCCCCTTTTCTTCTTACTTGAATAACCTAATCAATCTTTACCGTCAGTATTCATAATAAAGAAGTATTCGCGGTAATACTTAAGCTCAGAAATGGAATCACGAATGTCATCCATCGCCAAATGTGATGCATTTTTTTTCAGACCACTCATAATTTCAGGACGCCAGCGTTTTGAGAGTTCTTTTACTGTAGATACGTCAAGATTACGGTAGTGGAAATACTGTTCTAGTTCAGGCATAAGACGATGTAAGAAACGGCGATCCTGACAAATCGAGTTACCACACATTGGTGAAACTTTTGGATTTACCCATTTTTTTAGAAATTCTAAAGTCTGTAACTCAGCATCACGAGCTGTCAATTTACTACGACGAACTCGTTCAATTAAACCTGACTGGCCGTGCTGACGCGTATTCCACTCATCCATTGCATTTAAAATACGATCAGGTTGATGAATAGCCAAAACCGGACCTTCGGCAAGTACATTTAAATGATCATCTGTAATAATTGTTGCAATTTCAATAATCTGGTCGTTGTCGGTATCTAAACCTGTCATTTCCAGATCAATCCAAATTAATCGTGTATTTAAAGTACTGCTCATGAATGTACGTTCTAAAGTGCCGTAAAAACATCAATAGTAGCAAATTTCTTGCTTCTGCGCTGTAATTCCATACCAGCTTCGTGCTATTTTTGCGGTCTTCAAACAATGGTTTTTTTGGGATATGAATGGCTCTAATTCGTAAGCGTCGTTTAACTGAGCAACAGCAACGTCGTATTGAAAAACAGCATAAAACTCGCCAAGAAGAAGTCGATACTTCACAAGATCTAGATGGGCTGGTTGTACAGCACTATGGACGTCAACTTGAAGTACAGGCACTTTCTGTACCCGATCATCACCCAGAAAAACCGCAAGTCGCCGAAGGCGAACCAGAACCGTTTTGGAAACCCATTGAATTAAATAGCGTTTGGCGCTGTCACACCCGTACAAACCTTGAATTACTGGTCACTGGTGACCGAGTGAAGTGGCAAGCTGACCCTAATACAGGTTTAGGGATTATTACCGCAATTCATCCACGTACATCTTTACTTACACGCCCGGATCGCTATCACAAAGTAAAACCTGTAGCTGCGAATATCAGCTTAATCGTTATTGTTTTTGCCCCACTGCCAGAACCGGCACCTACTTTGATTGACCGCTACTTAGTGGCATGTGCAGATGCAAATATTCCGGCTCTTTTAGTGCTTAATAAATCAGATTTACTCACTGAAAATGATCCGATTCTCGACATGCTCAAAGAGTATGAAAATTTAGACTATGAAGTCATGATTTGTCATTCTAAAGGTGACATCTCAGCATTGTCCCAGCGTCTTGATGGCGAGACAGTAGCTTTTGTAGGTCAGTCAGGGGTTGGGAAAAGCTCACTTATTAATGTGCTCATTCCAGATGCTGAACAAAAAACCAATATCATTTCTGAAAACTCAGCACTTGGACAGCACACCACAACTTCTACACGTTTAATCAACTTTGGTAAAAATGGCGCCTTGATTGATTCACCGGGAATTCGCGAGTTTGGGCTTTGGCATCTCGATTTAGATAAAATTCGTATGGGCTTCCCTGAAATCGAAGCACATTTAGGTTCGTGTCAATTCCGTAATTGCACTCATACTCATGAAAAGAACTGTGGCTTAAAACAGGCTGTTGAAGCAGGTGAAATTTTACCACGCCGCCTAGACAGCTTTTTACGTTTAATCGATGAGATTCAAGAAGCTCAGCAAAAAAACTAATTTTCTACCCCATTTGCCCTTGAAGTGGTGATTTTGATCACCATCTATATACGCTATACTCTAGGTCAATTTTGTTTTTAATTTTTTTAGGTGACTTGTGGAACGCTGGTTAGAGTTTATGGGGAATCACCCCATTTTGTTTGGTACACTCGGAGTCTTGATCGTATTGTTCTTCATTTTTGAAGGTCAACGTAACGGTCGTAAAATTTCTCCACAGTCGCTTGGTATTTTAGTGAAAGCGAAAAATGCCCTTTTGATTGACTTACGCGATAGCAAAGACTTCCGCGAAGGTCACATTAGTGGTAGCCGCAATATTCCTTATAGCCAAATTGCAAGTCATGCTGATGAATTAAAAGCAAGTGACCGTCCATTGGTATTTATTTGCAACCTAGGGCAAGTTGCTGGTAGCGCTTTACAGAAAGTCGCTCACCATGACAGCTATCGCCTTGATGGTGGTATCAGTAACTGGAAAGCTCAAGGCTTACCTCTCGTTAAAAGCAAACCAAAAGCTTAAGGAGAATTGTTATGGCAGCAAATGTCATTGTTTACTCAACTTCTGTATGCCCGTACTGCGTTCGCGCGAAACAATTACTTGAGCGTAAAGGTGTTGCTTACAAAGAAGTAAATCTTTCTGTTGAAGCGCCAGAAGTACGTGCTGAATTAATGCAACGTACAAATCATCGTACTGTTCCACAAATTTTTATTAATGATCAGTTTATCGGTGGTTTTGACCAACTTTATGCTTTAGAGCGTGAAGGTAAACTCGACGAATTATTGGCTTAACATCGCATCCATATTAAGGAAAAAACAATGAGCGAAGAACAACAAGTTCAACCACAATTAGCTTTAGAGCGTATTTATACAAAAGATATTTCTTTTGAGGTTCCAGGGGCACAAGTTTTCACTAAACAATGGCAACCTGAACTTAACATCAATCTTTCTTCTGCTGCTGAAAAGATTGACCCAACTCACTTTGAAGTATCTTTAAAAGTTGTGGTTCAAGCCAATAACGATAATGAAACAGCGTTCATCGTAGATGTAACTCAATCTGGTATTTTCTTAATCGATAATATCGAAGAAGACCGTTTACCTTACATTTTGGGTGCATACTGCCCGAACATTTTGTTCCCGTTCTTACGTGAAGCTGTAAACGACTTAGTAACAAAAGGTAGCTTCCCACAGTTACTTCTTACTCCAATCAACTTTGATGCAGAGTTCGAAGCAAACATGCAACGTGCTCAAGCTGCTGCTGTTGAAGGTCAAGCTTAATTTTATAGCTTACCCTAAACTCAAAAAACCGCGTAATTCGCGGTTTTTTTATGGGAGTAATTTAGATTTAACGGTCAAGTGAATGAATCTGAATAGAAGGAAACTGGAATCCACCGCATGATTGTTCTGAACGCCATGCGACTGTTAAGATCATATTACCGAACACAAAGTTTTGGTAGGCAAATGTCCCAATAAGCTCATGCGAACATAATCCGCCATGATTTGTAGGATGTGCTTGGGTGTTTAAGGTATTTAAATCTAAACGTATACCAAGACCCGATGCTTTTAAAACAGCTTCTTTAGTCGTCCAGACTTTAAACCAATATTCTCTATCTTGTTCTAGACTTTGCCACGTTGCATATTCATCAGGATGAAAAGCATGTTGTGCTAGACTATCCAGACGTACTTTACGATCAAGCTCTTCAACATCTATACCAATATCTTTAACTCGCTCACTCAGCGCTAAAGCATAATATTGTTGGCTATGTGAATGATTAAAATGCAGAGCATGGTCCAGTAAGTAAGGTTTGCCATACTCATATTTTGCAAATACTAAATCTGTTGGTGCTATCTCTAGCTTTTGAGCAATCAGTTTATTTTTAATAAGTTGTATTTGCTGTTTTTTATACTCATTAAATGTACGAAAGTCGGGAAAGTCGTGTTGTTTTCGATTTAAAAAATCATTGAGTTTTCCTATATAAATGTCCACATGTTTACTATTCATTTTATTAATCCGAACCATCCATAATTCAAAGCTAGCATTAAAACCTTACTGATACCTGATTAGACAATACAATAAAAAGCCCAAAGAAGACTTTGGGCTTTTTCAATTAAAAACAGATTAACGTTTAAATTTCTTTTCTGCTTTTTTGAATTTCTGAATATAACGACGACGACGTGCAGCTGTACGCTCATCGACCTGACTCTTACGGCCTTCAAACGGGTTTTCAGAAGTCTTAAATTCAATTTTAACTGGTGTACCTTCAAGCTTATAAACCTTACGGAACACATTCTCTAAATAACGGCGGTAATCTGCAGGAGTCTTATCCACCTTGTTACCGTGAATCACAATAGTTGGTGGATTTTGCCCACCCATGTGCGCATAACGCATTTTAATACGACGGCCTTGAACTGTCGGCGGCTGATGCTGATCAGTTGCATCATTCAAAATTTGCGTCAATTTCGCAGGAGATACCTTTAAGTTTGCAGACTCATAAGCACGGTGAATTGATGGATATAACTCACCCACCCCAGTACCATGTAGAGCAGAAATAAGGTGAATTCGAGCCCAAGGAATAAAGTCAAAACGGCGCTCAACATCAAGCTTACACTGCTTGCGGTCGTATTCACTCATGTTGTCCCATTTATTGATCGCAATGACCATGGCACGCCCAGCTTCCAGCGCATAGCCAATTAAATGTAAGTCTTGCTCAACAATACCTTCACGGGCGTCAACTACAACCACCACCACATGTGCGTCTTTCATCGCTTGTAAAGTCTTCACAATTGAGAATTTCTCAATCATTTCATCAACTTTACCTTTACGGCGTACACCTGCTGTATCAATTAAAGTGTATTTACGACCTTCACGCTCGAACGGAATATAAATAGAGTCACGAGTTGTACCCGGTTGGTCAAACGCTACCACACGGTCTTCACCAAGTAAGCGATTTACTAACGTTGATTTACCTACGTTCGGACGACCAATAATTGCTAGACGCAATCCGGTATCTTTGTCATGCTCTTCAGGGTTTTCATCTTCTGGAATATCTTGAAGTACATCCTCAAGCATTTGTTGTACGCCACGGCCATGGCTCGCTGCAACTTGTAATGGTTCACCCATACCAAGCTTGTAGAACTCAACCAAAGCAGCTTCAGCATGAACACCATCAACCTTATTGGCAACAAGATAAATTTTCTTGCCTAAAGTACGTAATTCACGGGCAATTTGCTCATCAGAAGCTAACAATCCCGCACGCGCATCAACTACAAAAATAATAATATCTGCTTCATTGATGGCTGTTTTCGACTGCTCGGCCATGTAGTTATCGATACCGCCTTCACTTTCACCAATACCGCCAGTATCAACAACAATGAAAGACTTATTTTGATAAGTCGCATCACCATATTTACGGTCACGAGTCAAACCCGCGAAGTCGGCTACAAGTGCATCACGACTCTTGGTAATCTGGTTAAATAACGTTGATTTTCCGACATTCGGACGACCAATGAGCGCAATAACGGGTTTCATACAATAACCTTAATTCAAGACCAGCCATATCTCATGGCATGAGCATTAGAAACAGTACAGGAGATATATTTTAAGGTCAGATATGACCATAATAAAAGACGGGGCTTTGAACTGATTTAATTCAAACACCCCGATATTTTTAACAGCGTAATTTGTTAAGCGGCTATTTTAGCACAAGCGAACAAAATTAACGATTCTGCCAAATACTTAAATCGCCTTTTCGGGTCGAAACATAGAGCTGATTCTCAATCACACGTAATGTATTGACCTCACCACTTGTTTTAGAACGACCAATCAACTTACCTGTTGTCGGGTCGATTAGGTGTAAAACACCATCCAAATCACCAACAATGAGGTCCGATCCCAAGACGACAGGATTACTTAAATGACGGTTTAAGAGACTATCATTTTGCCAAAGCTGTTCGCCTGTTGTTAAGTCATAAGCAGTAAGCTTGCCGTCAGTTGACGAAACAAACACTTTATTATCATAAACTTCTGGACGCTTGGTGCTACTTGAATCTTCACTCCAAACCACACGTTGAGAAGCAAGATCAGTAACAGTTACTTGGCCTTGGAAACTAGTTGTTACCATGAGTTGACCCGCAACAACCGGATCACCATCAATGTCAATTAAACGCTGAATATCAGAACGCCCTTCACTTACTGCAACACGGCGTTGGAAGCGCGGAATACCACTAATCGTATCAATTGCATAAACATATGCATTTGCAGAAGCAATTAAAACAGTGCGAGGGTCAAGACTCACTGGCGATGGTTGACCACGTAAACTGAACTGAACATTTGGCAATTTATATGCCCAAACTTGTTGTCCAGATGATACATCATGTGCAAATACAGTACCGTCATTTGCAATTGTAATCACGCGGCCAGACTGAACTAAAGAAGGACTTAATAAAGCACCGGATAATTGTGCAGTCCATTTTTGTTCACCCGTTGCCTGATCTAAAGCAAATAACTGACCTTTGCTGTTACCAACAACAACAATACCTTCAGCTGCTTCAACACCAGAGCTTAAACCCAATTTACTAACTTTTTTCTCCCAAAGACGTTGTTTACCACGGTATGCAGCAACTTCACCTTTAGGTTCAAGGGTAAAAACAACACCTTCGCTAGCGTCAAGTTGTAAACGTAATGGATCTGCCTTATTCGTAGAAGAAACACTGCGTGAAAACACGGGCACCAAACTCTTATTTGACTCGGTCAATTTCGGTAGTGGATTTGGTTTTGCTTCTTTTACTTTGTTGCTAGAACATCCGACCAATACAGCCGATGCGATTGCAATTGCCAAAGGCAGTTTGAATTTCTGATTCATTAAGACTCTTCCACCTGTGTTTCCAAAATTGGGCGCTCAATCTGTGGATCTTCAACTAAAACGCCAACACTTTCGAGTTTAATTTGTAAAATTTGTCGCTCTTGTTTACGTTCCAGTAACGAATCCCATGCAGCTTGATATGCTTTTTTAGCAGAATCAATATCTTTCTTAGCAACAAAGATATCACCGCGTAACTCTTCTACTGTTGCTTTAAATGCCGGATCGACATCACCAGACAAGGTTTTTAGAGCTTCATCATATTTGTTTTGCGCCAATTGTGCATCTGCTAAACGCAATTTTACAACCTGAATCAGTCCTTCATCTTTTACTTTTGAATTCTCAACTTTTTTCAAAGCTTTTTCAGCAGCAGCATAATCTTGTTTTTCATATGCAAGTTTTGCCAATACAAATTGAGTTTGTATCGCCTGAACTGAATCAATATCGTCTTTTACAATCTTATCTGCCGAAGCTGTTATTGAAGCTAAAGCATTTGGATTATCGGCTGTTGCATTTGCTTCATCCATTAACTGCTGTACTTTTGCAGTTTCTGTCTGGCTCGTTGCAAGATTTCTTTTTTGCCAATATTCCCACCCGAAAAAGGCAATCAATGCAATGAGAATCCCGCTAATCATGGCAGAACCATATTTTTTGGCGAACGACTTTAAGCTGTCGAATTGTTCTTCATCACTTAAGCTCATGTGATTGTCCTTTTCCAGATGTTTCAGTTTATTTTGTAAATTTTTCAATTAAGAATGGTACAAGTTCAGCCAATGCAACTTGTGATTGCTCAGCTGTTGCCAACTCTTTGATAGCAAGCTGCTGTGCTTCCCACTCACGTTCACCCAAAATTATGGCGTAAACAGCCCCAGCCTGATCAGCTTTTTTCATCTGACTCTTCATGCTGCCTTGTGAACCAGTTTTAATGCGGATGTTACTATTCGCAGCTTCTAATTGGTCACGTAATTGTTCTGCCAAAACTAATGCTTTAGATTGATAAGCAGGCTCTGCAACCAAGAACGCTTCACAGTCACGTACAATTTCAGCTTGTTCGACTTGCTCAAGTAGAAGCAATAAACGCTCCATCCCCATTGCAAAACCGACCGCTGGAACAGACTGATCAGCCTTACCTTTTAACTGGCCAACCAAACCATCATAGCGTCCACCTGCACATACTGTACCTTGCGAACCTAATGCTGTTGTTGTCCATTCAAAAACAGTTTTATTGTAATAATCTAGACCACGTACCAATTTTTGGTTAATTACAAATTTAATGCCTGCGGCTGTCAAATAATCTTGTAATTGTTGGAAGTGGCTTAAACTGTCTTCTTTTAAGAAGTCATGTAATTTCGGCGCATTTTCCAGAATTTTCTGAGTCGACTCAATTTTAGAATCTAAAATACGTAATGGGTTTGTTGTTAAACGGCGCTGTGAATCTTCATCCAAAGCATCTTTATGTTCATTTAAGAACGCAACCAAAGCATTACGATATTCCGTACGCTCATCTGTTTCACCCAAAGTATTCAACTCAAGTTGAACCATGTGATCAACACCCATACGTTTCCACAAACGGGCAGTCAACATAATCAACTCAGCGTCGATATCAGGAGTCGCTACACCAAAAGTTTCCACACCAAACTGGTGGAACTGGCGGTAACGGCCTTTTTGTGGTTTTTCATAACGGAACATAGGTCCCATATACCACACACGTGGCGTAGCACCACGCAACAAGTTATGTTCAACCAACGCACGAACACAACCCGCTGTTCCTTCCGGACGTAAAGTCAGTGACTCAGGTGGGTTTCCTTTATCGAAGAATGTGTACATTTCTTTTTCTACGATATCGGTCGCATCACCAATAGCACGTTTAAATAGTCCCGTTTGTTCAACGATCGGCAAACGAATTTGTTGGTAACCATATGCATCCATTAAAGATGCTAAATGCTGCTCGAGACGTCTCCACGCTGCTGTTTGCGTTGGTAAAACGTCATTAAAACCTTTGATTGCGACAATTGAACTCATGATGAACTACGAATAATTTCTTTAGATTTAGCTTCTTCAAGCTCTTGAACACGTTGACGAACCATAGTTTCGATTTCATCAACCAATTGATTGGTATCAATTAAATGGCTTTTTTCACCATTACGATAAACCAATGAACGAGGCGCAGCCCCAACAACCCCGATATCTGCTTCTTTTGCTTCACCTGGGCCATTTACCTTACAGCCAATAACCGAAACGTCCATTGGTGTACGGATATCTTCTAAACGCTCTTCTAAAGCCTGCATCACCTGAATCACGTTAAATTCTTGGCGAGAACAACTTGGACAAGCAATAAAGTTAATACCATTAGAACGTAGGCCAAGCGATTTTAAGATATCAAAACCGATCTTGATTTCATCTTCAGGTTCAGCAGCAAGCGAAATACGCATCGTATCGCCAATGCCTTCCATTAATAACCCACCAAGAGCAATCGCTGATTTCACAGTACCTGTACGGTAAATACCAGCCTCGGTTACACCCAAGTGCAATGGATTATCAATTTGTTGTGAAAGCAAACGATAAGCATCCATGGTTAAAAACACATTCGATGCTTTTACGCTGACTTTAAACTCATGGAAGTCAAGACGGTCTAAAATATCAATATGACGTAAAGCTGACTCAAGAAGTGCCTGCCCTGTAGGCTCGCCATATTTTTTCTGTAAATCTTTTTCTAGAGAACCCGCGTTCACGCCAATACGCATAGAAATACCGTGATGACGTGCCGCAGCCACAACTTCACGAACTTTCTGGTCTGAACCGATATTGCCCGGGTTAATACGCAAGCAGTCCGCGCCATAATCTGCAACTGCCAAAGCAATTCTATGGTCAAAATGGATATCAGCAACTAATGGAACTGAAACACGCTTACGGATTGCACCAAAGGCTTCAGCAGCTTCCATAGAAGGCACTGAAACACGCATAATATCTGCACCTGCATCAACACAGCGCTCAATCTGAGCCACAGTTGCGTCAACATCGCAAGTTTCGGTATTTGTCATACTTTGCACACTAATAGGTGCATCGCCACCGACATAGACCGAACCAACACGGATTTTACGTGTTGGTCGACGTTTAATTGGGTTCTCTATCATTGTATCGCTCAACTCATGGTATTAGCGGGATAAACGGAATTCAGCTTTACCGTTTACCGTATATGGAGACAATGAAATCTGTTCTTGGTTTAGACTTAATGACACAGCCGTTGCATCATCAAGACGAATCTGGAATGGAGACTCACCATTTAAGGTTAAAGTCGATGCCTGACGACCCGTCGCTAAAACCTTCCCTGTTGCATCTACAATATGAACAGAAGTTGGACGGTTAAAGTTTAACACCAATTGGTCACCCACTGTTGCAGAAGCATTCCCTTTCATAGGTAAAACTTCAACATTAGACTGATTTGCTTTTGGCAGCTCAGCATCTTCTTTGTTTGAGGTCCATTTTTGGACACCCATCACAATTAATGACACGACAGCAATAATCAAAATTGCAAGCAGTGCGCGCTTTAACCATTTTTTGTTACGATCACTATTAGAACCCGGTAATTTACCCATGATTTTAATTGGTGAGTTGTTTAAAGCATGATTTGGCAAAAGCCCAGTATCGTTTGCATAAATCTCATCAAAACGCTGGATAATTGCAGTTGCATCAGTATTTAAATACTTCGCATAAGAACGATAATAGCCTTTGATAAAAGTCGCTTCTGGCAAAGATTTATAGTCGTCTTGCTCTAACGCATTAAGCGTTTTCAGCGGCATATTTAAATCTGAAGATACTTGCTCTAATTCTTTTTTCTGAGAAACACGAATTTGACGTAAATACTCACCAGGACGTTGAATATTTCCTAAAGCAGAAGTCGGTAAGCTTGAGCCAGTTGGCTGCTGTGAATTAGGATTTATTTCCATACGGCCTCAGTACTATACTGTAATTGCAAATAACGTTGATATTCTGGACTTTCCGGGAATAAAGCACGTAACTGGTTTACTAAAACTTGCATTCCCATTTTATCCGCATTGGCTCGAGCCACTCTTAAACCAATCCAAAGTGCACGTGCACCCTGATTTTTCTGCCCCACTGTACGAACATATTGTTCATACATTTGTGTAGCAGCCGGAACCTGCTGCTGCAAATAAAAAATTTCTGCTAACTCTAACATTGAAATGTAAGATTCGCGGTTAGCAAGAAGTGCTTGTTTGAATGTTTTTTCAGCACTCGCAATATCGCCTAGTTTTAAATAAATTCGCCCCAGATTTTCTAAAGCCTGGTAACGTTGATCATAGCCTAATGTTGCACCAGCAATACGAAATTGCTCAATAGCATCATTATAACGCTCCATTTGGTACAAATACGTACCATAATTATTACGTGCCTGAGCATTGTCTGGTTCAGACGAAATTGCACGCTTAAAGTAATGTTCCGCTTTTTCTAAATTGGGTTTACTGCCTTCTTGTTGCAATAAAATACCCATCATCATATTTGCCGTTGCATCACGACTATCGACACTTAACGCTTGGTCAAGAGAACGCTTTGCAGAATCCAAGTCACCAGAACGAATGTATTCGGCAGCAAGCTGCGTACGCACTTTTACTGCTTTTTCCGGGTCCTTTTTAACCGTTTGCGAAGTCTGACAACCACTTGTCAAAAGTGCAACAGCAACCCCCATACATAACATGATCTTCAACTTCGGAGTACTCAAAGTCTGCCCTCAATATTATCCTTGTGTACGTAAAATCTCTTGTCGTTGAGCCACTTTCTTTTGCCACTGCTCAGCACGACGCGTACGGTCAGCAACTTGGCCGACCAATTGTCCACATGCGGCATCAATATCATCGCCACGTGTTTGACGAATCGTACACACAAATCCTGCATCAGACAAAGTTTTTTGGAAAGAGATGATACGATTTCGACTTGAGCGTCCATATGGCGCATGAGGGAACGGATTAAATGGAATCAAGTTAATTTTACTTGGTAAGTTTTTAAGTAATTTAAGCAACTGCTGTGCATGTTCAGGTTGGTCGTTCACACCTTCTAACATCACATATTCAATGGTCACATGTTTACGCGCGCTTTCATTACCATCTTTGGCAATATAACGCTGACATGCCGCAATCAACTGAGCTAATGGATATTTTTTATTAATAGGCACAAGTTCATTGCGCAATTCATCATTTGGCGCATGTAGGGAAATTGCTAAAGCAACATCAATATCTTTTGCAAGTTGGTCAATTTTTGGCACAACACCTGACGTTGACAAAGTCACACGTCGTTTTGACATACCATAAGCAAAGTCATCGAGCATAATGTGCATTGAGCTTAATACGGCATCGTAGTTGAGTAGTGGCTCACCCATACCCATCATTACGACATTGGTCACTGAACGCTCGCGCTCAGCAACAGGCACTTCTTCCATATAGGAATAGTTTGCCATCCAAAGTTGCCCAATAATTTCATCTGGGGTTAAATCACGCTGAAAACCTTGCTTACCTGTTGAACAAAATGAGCAGTCCAATGCGCAGCCCACTTGTGAAGAAATACACAAAGTTTTGCGTGAACCTGTTTTATCTTCGGCAGGAATTAATACAGTTTCTACTAAAGAGCCAGAACCTTCACCTACACGAAACACCCATTTACGTGTTCCGTCTTTTGAATAATGACGGTGTACCACTTCAGGGGCTTTAATTTCACAAATTTGTTCAAGCTTTGCACGCAATTTGCCTGAAATATTAGTCATTTCAGCAAAATCAGTAACAAAGTATTGATGAATCCATTTCATAACCTGACCGGCACGAAACTTTTTCTCACCAATATCTTCAAAGAATTTTTCTAATTCAGCACGTGACATGCCAAGTAAATTCACTTTTTCGGCAGCAGGCGATGCTGGCGTGGACGAAGATTGCTGCTGTCCATCAAGATTTTCAGATGAAACGACCACTGCAGAACTCATGTGTATTTACCTAAACCATGTCAAAAAAAGAATATATTGTTCAAGAATCAAACAATATGCTCTTGAGAGAATAAAAAAACCAGATAAGTAGTATACCACTTATCTGGTTTGAATGCTTTCGATTAACGAGTGCGTGGGCAGATCTCGTTGTCAGCAAAGAAGTAAGCAATTTCACGCTCTGCAGAAGCAACTGAGTCAGAACCGTGAGCAGCATTTTCATCGATGCTTACAGCGAAATCAGCACGGATAGTACCAGGAGCCGCTTCTTTAGGGTTTGTAGCACCTAAGATTTCACGGTGAGCAAGAACTGCGTTTTCACCTTCAAGAACAGATACAACAACTGGACCAGAAGTCATGAATGCAACTAAGTCACCAAAGAAACCGCGTTCTTTGTGCTCTGCATAGAAACCTTCAGCATCAGCTTGAGAAAGGTGTTTCATTTTAGTCGCAACAATTTTTAAACCCGCTTTTTCGAAACGAGCAAAAATTTCACCGATGTGGTTTTTAGACACAGCATCTGGCTTTACGATAGACAAAGTACGTTCAATTGCCATGAGTGGCTCCTTTATTTTAAGATTTAAACTTTAAAAAATTTGCCGCATTATACCGATGTCATAGGCAATAATCAGCTTTGAATGTGTAAAAGTTGCGATTTTTTCTACTGTTTTTAGCGAACTTCATCCAACCAAGCCATTTGGATAGCTTCTAGCAATCCTTCGGTTGATTTATTTGGGTCATCACTAAAGTCTGGTAACGCACAAACCCATGCATGTAAATCGGTAAAACGAATCCATTGCGGATCAACTTCTGGATGTGCTTCTGACAATTCAATGGCAATATCAATCGTATCTGTCCAACGTAAGCCCATAGCGGCTCCTATCTGTTTAATCTGCTAAATCAAGAACTGTGTACTTTAGCAAATCCACAAACCTAATCGATAGCTTAAGCTGATAAAAATTACTGTTCGTTATAAAGCAATGCCCAATAATGGCGCGACAAAAATAATCAGACTTGCTACTGCTGCACCAATAAGTGCGCCTACAATCACATCACTCGGATAGTGAAGCCCAAGTACCATACGAGACAATGCCACAAGCACCATGAACGGCAACATCGCTGCAAGCAACACAGGTTGGATATACCCCAACACAATTGTTACCATGACAGCATGTAACGTATGACCTGATGGAAAACTAAAGTGATCGAGTGGTCTTTCACCGAGAACAATCACCTGATGTACTTGGTAAGGACGTGGACGCGTGGTTTTATGTTTTAAGAATTTATAAATTGCTGTTCCAACTGAACCACCAAGTAGCAAATAGATAATTTGCAAGCTATAGGTAATGCCCTGCATTCCCCATACAATCGCCAACATGAGGTACCAAAAAGGTCCGTCACCAGCACGGCTAATAATTTTGAAGAATAATGCCACACGCTGTGAATGAGAGAAATTATTGAGATATAAACAGCCTCGTAAATCGAGATCGAGTATTTTTATTTTTGCATTCTTAAATTTCATGGTTGTTCTCCTATTTTAGGATACTTAGGTGAAGTCCACCGAGGGTTCCTTCACTACCTGATAAAATGCCTGTTCTAATTGCTGTACCGGAAGTTGCCAACCGCTTTGCTGTACTTTATGACAGGCTTGTATGCCCATTTCTCTAAGTTGTTGTATTGAAGGAAGCTGATAAATTTGTTGTATAAAATGGTTCTTATGCCCAAGTGGGCTTAACCAACCGTTTACGCCATGTATTAAATACTGGTGTGCACATGCATAATCATACGCGATAACTGGCAAACCGCTCGCCATTGCTTCCAAAACTACGTTACCAAACGTTTCAACTTGGCTTGCAAATACAAAGACATCGGCACTTGCATATGCGACTGCCAAATCGTGCCCGCGCAAACTACCCGTAAAAATAACATTTTTCGCTTCAGGTAGTGCTTTTAATCGAGCAAGATCCGGGCCATCTCCCACCACAACCAGTTTAGTTTTCTGTTGCTGAATGTTTTGCATAGCTGCATAACTCTCAACGATCAGCTGGACTTCTTTTTCCGGTGATAAACGACCTACATACAACATGACACGTGTATCGGATTCAACGCCCCATTGCTGGCGTAAGCTTTCTGAGCGATGTTTTGGTGAAAAACGAGTAGTATCCACTCCTCGCCCAACAACGACTAGAGGACATGTAATTCCAAAACCGCGTAAAGCCTCTTCCGTGTCCTTGCTCGGAACACAGGTCACCTGAGTATTGTTATGGAACCAGCAAAGGTATTTTTGAATCGGCTTCACCAAAAAGGCCAAATCGAAGAACCTGCTAAAATCTTGAAACGGCGAATGAAAACCACTAGAGACCGGAATATCTTTGGCTTTTGCAGCTTGCATGGCTGTTAAACCTAACGGCCCTTCAGTCACAATATGTACGACATCTGGCACAAATTTTTCAAAAGCTTTTGAAACTTTTAAATATTGGGGCCAGCCAAATTGCAAAGTTGGATATTTTGGAATCGCTTGTGACATGACCAGACATTCTTGTTCTGGCAAAAAATCATGACATTTGGCTTTTTGCTCAGGTCGAACAAGTAGAATTTTATGCCCTTGTTTCTGTAAACCTTGGCATAACTGCAACAAAGAGAGTGCTACACCATTAATTTCAGGCGGCCATGTTTCTGTCACAATCGCAATTTTTAAACGAGGACGAACCAACTCGTGAAGTTGGTGCAATTCCTGAGTATTAGACAAATGCTGTTTTTGTTTAAAATAGAATTGGAAGCTTTCAGGAAGTTGCTGTTGTTTTAATAGTGCTGTCGCGTATGAGCCTTGCATAGCGCCATCCATCAGTATATTTATTTTCATGCTTAAAGATTAAGCAGCTTTCTTGACACTTTGATGATAAATGCATGACAGTTTACTGACATAAAAATTAAAAAAGCACGCTGAGAACAGCGTGCTTTTTCATAAAACAGACAAGAGAACTTAACGGTTCTGCAATTTCGCATAATCCATCAATACATTCGCAGCTTCATTTACGAATGTTTCTTCTTCTGGCAACGCAGGACGTTGATTAGCTTTCATTTTGGCACGAGATTCAGCTAGAGCATCTAGAGAAGCCTGATAGCTTTCCCAGTTAGGGAAAGGTTTTTGACCTGTTGCTATACGACGTTCATTTTCAGCATCTAAAGTTTGCTTTTCTAAACTCAAAAGCTCTGCACGGCGCTTATCAATATCAAGCACAACTTGTTTCTGGTCACTCGTAACCTTCGCAATTGCCGTACGTTTATTTAAATACTTAAACTGTGGATCAACAGCAACACGTTGTTCCGAAAGTTGAGACAGCTTCGCTACATATGGCTGCACTGAACCTTCACGCTTAAATGGTGCAGTCGGAATCGTATCCCACTTCAACGCATTTTTCGATTTACGCTCACCAAACTCTTCGTTATAGATATCAACAAGCTTAATATCTGGCACTACACCTTTGTTTTGTGTACTACCACCAGTTACACGGTAGAATTTACGCTGAGTTAAGGTTGCTTGACCATATGCCAAAGTATCGAGTTGAACCTGAGCTGTACCTTTACCTGTGGTTGTACTACCAATGATAATGCCACGCTCATAATCTTGAATTGCAGCAGAGTAAATTTCACTTGCAGATGCTGATGCCAAGTTCACCAATACAGCGAGTGGACCTGTATAGATTTGCTGACCACCATCGTTGTCTTCAAATACACTTACGTTGCCATTGCCATCACGAATTTGCACAACTGGACCTGACTTAATCACTTGTCCGAGCATACGTGCAACTTCTTCTAATGAACCACCTGGGTCATTACGCAAGTCAATAATAATACCTTCAACTTTCTTGGCTTTTAATGCCTCAAAAGCATTTGCCGTATCTTCAGAAACTGAGCGATATTGCTGACCAGCACGACGTGAACGATAGTCAAAATAGAACGACGGAATTTCAATCACACCTAATAGATGCTTTTTACCATCACGTGTCACTTCAACTGTACGTGAACGAACACCGGCATCTTCTTCTTGAATAACATCACGTACCAAAGTCACATTGCGTGCTTGACTCATTGATGCACCAGCACCAAGAAGCTTCAACGTTACTTTTGTACCGCGCTTACCACGAATCAACCCAACAATTTCCGAACTCGACCAGCCGACCACATCGATCATTTTGCCGCCCTCTTGAGCGACACCAACGATTCGGTCTCCTGATTTCACTTGACCAGACTTACTTGCAGGACCACCTTCTACAATAGTTTCAATCTTGGTGTAATCTTCATTACCACGTTCTGGGCGAATCGATACCCCAATACCTTCAAGTTGTAAGGTTGTTTGGCGGTTCAGCTCTATCGCATCAATTGGCGGATAATAGTTACTGTGCGGATCATAAGTTGCCAACATTGCATTTAATGTTTTATCCAACACATCGTCGCTTTTCACACGACTAATTCTTTCAAGCTGACGCGTATAACGCTTAGTCAAAGTCTGAGCTGGCGTTAAATCTTCGGGGCCTGTTAAATCTTGACCATCAGCAAGTGAAGGGTTCTCTTTTAACGCCTTTTGTTTTGCCTGCTCTTCTTCACGGCTAATTGTTAAATTAATTAACTGAGAAACCAGCATTTTACGCCAGTGATTTTGCTGTTCAGCTGACGTTTTAAAATACGGTGCTTTTTCGCGATCTACTTCAATAAAAGTATTTGGCTGTTTTAAGTTTTGTGGTTTCTTCAACTCAGCAAGCATGAACTCATAAAACTGTTTTAAGCGCTCACGATATTGCTGGTGAATAGCAAATGGCCCAGTTAAATTCCCCGCTTTTAATGAAGCACCAAAATTTGAACCATAGAGCTTTTTATAGTTTTGAACTTCAGCGTCTAAAAATAATGAGTGGTCCGGATCAAGACTGTCTAAGTACATATCAAGAATACGGTTAGATGTGTTCGCATCCAGACGCATATTTAAATAATGTTGGCGGTCTACTAAAGTTGCCAGTTGACGAGCCACCAAGGCTTGCTCTTGCGTTGGCTGGATCGATTGAGAAACAGCAGCAGTATTGGTTGCTGCTCTTGCTTCGTTCATCGTATGAGAGAAGAATAAACCGCCAGTCGCGATTGCTACTGCACAAGCTATAGTTTGAAGTTTCATAAATTCTTAATACTTCCTTGGGTGTTCGTATCTTACACGCTCTGTTATCGATATGAACTAAGCAGATTCAACATCTTAACCAACTAAATTGTTTATACCGTGTAGTTTTATCATATTCTGTACTGACAAAATGTAGCAAATCATTGCAAAATTCGCTTATTGTTTTTCAATCAAAATTCAAATGGAACCAATATGATTGGCGCGTTGATGCTGGACATAGCCGGCACAGAACTTACTCAAGAAGATATTGAACTATTACAAGCTCCGCAAGTCGGTGGCATGATTTTATTTGCACGAAATATTGAATCACCACAACAAGTCCGTGCTTTAACCGACCATATGCGCCAAGTTCGCCCAGATATTTTGATTGCTGTCGACCAAGAAGGTGGTCGCGTTCAACGTCTAAAATCTGGCTTTACATTATTGCCAGCCATGGGCCGTTTTGGCGAGCTCTATATCACTCAACCTCAAAAAGCACTTGGATTAGCTGAACAGTGCGGCTGGTTAATGGCAACTGAAGTTTTGGCTGTGGGGATCGATTTTAGTTTTGCGCCAGTTTTAGATCTGAATGCAATTAGCGATGTAATTGGTGACCGTGGCTTCTCTAAAAATATTGAAGATATCGCTCCGCTCGCTGGCGCATTTATGCGCGGTATGAAAAAAGCCGGCATGGCAAATACCGGTAAGCACTTCCCTGGTCACGGTTCGGTAAAAGCCGATTCACATGTCGCAGCTGCAATCGATAGCCGTAGCTATGACGAAATTTATAACCATGACATGCAAAGCTTTATTAAGCTTATGCCTGAGCTAGATGCGCTCATGCCTGCACATGTGATTTACGATCAGGTTGACCCAAATCCGGCAGGTTTCTCACCTTTCTGGATTCAAGAAGTCCTTCGTAATCGCTTGAAATTTAATGGCGTACTTTTCTCCGATGACTTAAGCATGCAAGCTGCTTGTGTCGCTGGGGGTGCAGATGCGCGTATTCAAGCGGCTCTGGCAGCAGGCTGTGATATGGGGCTAGTGTGTAATGACCGTAGTGCAGCATGTACAGCACTCGATGGTATTGCAAACTTAGAACTACCAAATCAAGAGCGTTTAGAACGTATGCGTGGTCGAATTCCACAAATCCAAGTTGGTGAAACTTTATCGCTTGGAAATGACTGGCAAGCTGTCAAAACAGCCATTGAAGAGTTTAAGAATTCGATTTAAGTTAGTAAAAATTTTAATTGGCTACAAAAACCTATTCACTATCTGATACGCGGATAAGTCATACGCAACCTGCTCATCTGCTGAAGGATATTGATTGCTTCAATATATTTGATAGATGCAGAAAGTGAACAGGTTTTGCGTATGACAATGGTTTTGGTTACTTTTCCCGAAAGAAAAGTAACTCCAACTGAAAGTTCATCCCAGAATGCCAACCTAATTGACAGGACTCCGTCATGCAGGTTCATTCACCATCAATGCATTAGAACCTCTTCATTGTTATTAATAATGAAGATCACACAAAAACAATAAATCGAGTTCAGGACGAATGACACAACACCTTTCAAAACACCGCCACATTTCTTTTACAGCCCACTATACAGGCTATATCTGGTATCAAATGGGGATCTCACATGAAGCACTTGCCACCAGTAAAGGCAAATCACTGGCATATTTAGTTCACCCATTAGAGTCTTGGGCAGAGAAATATGTGGGCGGCAGCATGCGCACGACGCTTAAACAGCGCCATACCATGCTTGATCATGATTTAGAGAAGTTAATTCAAGAAAACCCTGATTTACAAGTTCTTGAAATCGCTTGTGGTTTATCACCACGTGGCTGGTGGTTTAGGCAGCATTATCCTTCCATTAGCTATCGAGAGCTTGATTTACCCGATATGGCACAAACCAAACAAAATGCATTACAACAAATTGAAAAAAATGCACCTGAGGTTTTATCAGTCGATTTATTTACCGAAGCCTTTGCTCAAGCATTTGAAGTATTTGACTCTAATCGCCCACTAGTTGTAATCAGTGAAGGTTTAATCAACTATTTTGATAAAGACTTATTAAAGCAACTGATCCAATCCATTGCCCACTATGGTGCTTCCTTTAAAAAGCTTTATTATTTAACCGACCTGTATCCTGAACCCGTTAAAAACAAACTTGCTAGTATTATCTGGAACAGTAGTAAATTACTTAAACTTATGTCTCGAAGCTCATTTAGTTTTCATTTTAAGACTCCACTAGAAGTGAAAGACTTTTTTAAAGATGCAGGCTTTAGTCAAGTTAACGTTGAACAACCTCAAATATTCTTTGGACAAGTTTCTAGAGACAGCGATGAAGAGCATTTAGGCGACTTAGTCTGGACTATCCATGCTCAATTAAAATAAAAAATGGAAGCCTCGTGAGTTTTGAGGCTTCCAAATCATAAAAGAATTAAACGTTAAGCTGCTTGTTTCTGGCGAGCAATGAAGCGGCTTAAACGGTCAGCAAGCTCAAAGCTACCATGTTTAAATAAGGCACGGACTCCTTGTTCAGTAGCTTCAAAAATTAAACACTCAATCGAGAAAGCACCCTCTTCATCTTCTAAATGTAAAGCCAAATCACGTGGGTGTTCATTTACAAACTCAAGCTGTGCTACATCATCTAACTTCAAATACATCCCAAAGAAAGTCACGTCAACAATCGTCACTGGCACCTCTGTTTCACATTCACGGTGGCTCAGTTTGGTTTTAGGCTGGAGAACTGGTATACGCTCTTCACCTCGGCGTTCCATGTTTTGCATTTGCTCACGCGTCATTGGAATAATGCCATCCAGATTTTGGATAGATTCACCTTTCAAAAATGAAGTGAACAAACTCATAGTTTCTTTACGACGCTGGAGCTGCGGCACATGGTCGGCGTTAGCAATCAGAGCAAATTCCATATTCGGACATTGCAAAGCAAAATTGGCATTTTCATGAGGCAAAGTAAAACTATCGTACTGCCCTGCTGCGACCAGTGTCTTACATTCTGGAATAGGTACATCTGTTAAACGCAAAAGGCGATTACAGTTAATTTCATAACGCTCTCGTTCAGTACCCGTAAATTCTGCCATTTGCCTAAAAAATAATTTTTTAGCTGTAGGCGACATACGTGTTTTATCTAATTTGGCATGATTCACCAAATATAAAATTACCGCTTGCCCAAACTCTTCCATACGATTTTCTTGCATGAGTTTGAGCGACTCTTCCAGAATCATCCGCCAACTTTTACGGGTCTTTTGCATGACACCCATTAAAATCATACGGTCCATCAAATCTGGACGATGATAAGCAAAACAAGAAGCAACAACTGAACCCAACGACATTCCCATTACAGAAACTTTTTGAATTCCGACGATATCTAGCCAACGTCCTAACATTTCCGACAAATCGGGAAGCTCTAATGTTCCAGCAGAAATTCCGGTATCTCGATTGGTAATTTGTTGATTTGCGCCCATAGATGGCAAGTCGATTAAAATCACTGGGCCACTTTCAAATAGTTGTTCAACACAATATTTATACGAGTTAAAATTTTGAAAAGCACCGCCAACAATCACAATCGGTGTTTTGTGAATCGTTTGTGGGTCTGCAATCGCCATGTATTCAATTTTCCAACCGTCAATCCATGTGGTACGAGCTGGCTGTTTAAAACTATCTCTATGGTAGATATCGAAAAACCCAAAACCGGCATAAGCTTGGTTTATCTCCGAATCCATTTGAATAATGGAATTCATATCCTTGCTTCCTCCTTGCTGTAATTTTTTTATGCTGCAAGAGTTCCTTCTTGAACATGTAATCTTTTATGCACAAATCTTTAAAATTTGTATTAGTTTGTATTGCACAAGTCCATTCTAAACAATTGTCTGAAATATACGCAATCGCTGAATTGACCGCTCATCCTGTTTAAGCCGCGAATAGTTTGCAAAATATTTAAATGTTTTTTTATAGCGGTCACATTTTTCCAAAAAAGCCATTCATTGTTCCGCATTTGACTGCTACTATCGTAGTCATTGGTAAATGATTAAAAAATGCTATGCAAGATTCAATTGAACAATATATGCAAAAAGTTGGGCAACAAGCACGTGATGCTTCACGCGTCTTAACAAGTGCTTCTACCTCACTTAAAAATCATGCACTCTCTGCTATTTATACTGCTTTGGAAAACAACCAAGCAGCTATCTTGGCGGCGAATCAAATCGACATGGAAAAAGGTCGTAGCAACCAGCTCGACAGCGCCTTACTTGATCGTCTTGAGCTTACGCCCGCACGTTTTAAAGGGATGTTGCAAGGTTTAAAAGATGTGATCGCGCTTGTCGATCCAATTGGGGAAATTACGGATCTTGCATATCGCCCCACAGGCATTCAAATTGGGAAAATGCGTGTACCTCTAGGTGTCGTTGGTATGATTTACGAATCACGTCCAAATGTCACACTTGAAGCTGCATCTTTAGCAATTAAATCGGGCAATGCCATTATTTTACGTGGTGGCTCAGAAGCACTTGAGTCAAATAAAGCAATCGCAGAAGCGGTGAAGCATGGCTTAAAAGTTGCTGGTTTACCTGAGCACTCAGTACAAGTGATTGAAACTTCTGACCGCGCAGCGGTTGGTCACCTCATTACTATGGCTGAGTATGTAGATGTCATTGTTCCACGTGGTGGTAAAAGCTTAATTGAGCGTGTAACCAACGAAGCTCGTATTCCTGTGATTAAGCATCTTGATGGTAACTGTCATGTGTTTGTAGAAGCACAAGCAGACTTACAAAAAGCGTTACCAATTACCTTGAATGCTAAAACACATCGTTACGGCGTTTGTAATGCAATGGAAACTCTGCTCGTTGATGAAAAAATTGCAGAAGTTTTCTTACCACACATTGCTGAGCTTTATGCTGAAAAACAAGTTGAGCTACGTGGTTGCCCAGAAACACGTCGTATTTTGGGTACTACTGTCAAACCTGCGACAGAAGAAGATTGGTATACCGAATATCTAGGGCCGATTCTTGCAGTTAAAGTGGTTAGCGGTATTGATGAAGCAATTGACCATATCAACAAATATGGTTCGCATCATACCGATGCAATTGTGACAGAGAACTATACTTTGGCACGTCAGTTCTTGGCTCGTGTAGATTCAAGCTCTGTCGTAGTTAATGCATCAACTCGTTTTGCCGATGGCTTTGAATATGGTTTAGGTGCTGAAATTGGTATCTCAACAGATAAGATTCATGCACGCGGCCCTGTTGGCTTAGAAGGTTTAACTTCTCAAAAATGGATTGTGTTAGGTGACGGTCAAATTCGTCAATAAGCCTCCTATTTAAATAAAAACGCCTGATCCATATCAGGCGTTTTTATTTTGTTATTTCCCATAAAAAAGCCAGCCCGAAGGCTGTTTTTTTTAACCATAGATCAATTAGAAAATAAAGTCGGTATTCACAAATTTCGAATAGTGCTCAGACACCATAGAAGCCAGCATACCTTTACTGTCATCCGTCTGTTTAGCCGCAATCATAGAGCGGATCGAGAATGCACGAAGCGCATCATGCACAGAAAGTGTACCTTCTGCAGAATCTTTACGACCACCAAATGGGAATACATCAGGACCACGTTGACACTGACAGTTGATGTTTACACGACAAACTTGATGTACAAGTGTATCGACCAAATGGCCAATTTGCGCTGGGTCACTACCAAAAATACTCACCTGCTGACCATGATCAGAAGTAGTGACATAATCCAATACAGTTTCAATATCATCATAAACAGCAACTGGTACCACTGGGCCAAACTGTTCTTCGCGATACAGTCTCATCCCCTCAGTCACTGGATAAACTACGGCTGGATAGAACATGGTTTTGCAGAATTCACCACCTTCCGGATTAACCACTTTTGCTCCTTTTGCCACCGCATCTTCAATCACTTCAGTCATGTAGGCTGTACGGTGCATGCCTGGTAGCGGCGTAATAGATACACCTTTTTCCCACGGCATACCTACTTTCAGTTTAGCCAGCTCAGTCGTTAAACGGTTAACAAACTCATCGGCTATCGAACGGTGCACCATCAGCATTTTTAAAGCTGTACAACGCTGACCATTGAATGACAATGCACCCAACAGACACTCTTTCACTGTCAGGTCCAAATCAGCATCTGGCAAAATGATAGCTGCATTCTTCGCATCCAACCCCAAAATCGCACGCAGACGGTGAGATTTAGGATGTTGCTTTTTCAAGTGGTCGGCCACTTTACTAGAACCAATCAGTGCCAGTACATTAATTTGCCCAGATGCCAGCAAATGCGGCACTACTAGAGAACCTGGTGCATAAATGGTATTGATCACCCCTTTTGGAAATGAATCACGAAATGCCTCTAGCAATGGTTCAAATAATAAGGTTCCAAATTGAGGCGGTTTAAAAATAATGGTATTACCCATCAGCATAGCCGGGATCAGGGTTGCAAAGGTTTCGTTTAGCGGGTAGTTGTATGGCCCCATACACAACACAACACCTAATGGAGTACGACGAATTTGACCAATGGTGCCTTCACAAAGCGGGAGTTAGCATTATCCAGATCTTTCAGGGCATCAATGGTTTGACGCATATAGGTAATAGTACGATCAAATTCTTTCTCTGAATCAGCCAAGCTCTTGCCAATTTCCCACATGATCAGCTTAATAATCAGATCTCGTTGCTCTACCATGCGTTGAATGAAATTTTGCATACATGCAATACGCTCACTAACCTTCATCATTGGCCATTCGCCACGACCATTGTTATAAGCTCGTACCGCTGCCTCTAGTGCTTCATCGCTTTCTTTTTCGCCCATGACTGGATAACTACCAAGTTCAACTTGCTGTAGGCTACCGTCAGGCTGCTGAATCCAGATCGGAGATAATGTTTTCTTGGTTGCACCAGCCCATAACTTCAACTCACCATCCACGAGTGAGACACGCTGATGAATTTGAGATGGCAAACGTACACTTTCAGGAATACCGTCCACTACTGGAAATTTATGCTGTAAATTATTTAACTGATTCATTCTTCTTAATACCTTATTATTTGTATGTCTTTATATATCCCCGAACCGTACACTGAAATCAGTTCTTCTTCGGATCAATACCACTATTATTATCAGTACTCACCTTGCTTGAACCGTAGACCACAAGGTGAATTCTTAAAGCATGGATAGTTTCGATATTTTCTAGATGAATTTACCCCCGACACACACTATCAGTTACCCCTAGCTTCTGGATAACTTGTTCAATGATCTGTTCTGGTGTGAGAGCAATATCGATAGCAATTGCTTCATTCACATCAGGTTCCTCTAATGTATCTAGCTGGGTTTGTAACAATGCCGGATCAAAAAAATGACCAGATCTTTCTGCAAGTCTTTGCTGTAATAGTTCATAAGAACCTTTTAGATATACAAACTTAACGTTCTGGTCCTGCCCTCTTAAAATATCGCGATACATCCGCTTTAAAGATGAGCATGTAAACACAGCCGTTTCACCATCTCTTTGTTTTGCGTCAATTGCCTGACGAATAGCTTGCAACCATGGCAAGCGGTCTTCATCGGTTAAAGGAATACCTTGGCTCATCTTACTTTTATTTGCAGCTGAATGAAGCGTATCGCCATCAAGAAACTCACAAGCCAAACGCTCTGATAACAACTCACCAATAAGGGTTTTCCCTGTGCCACAAACACCCATTGCTATCACTATCATGGATTACCTACCTCTAATTACAAAACAGCACTAAGCAACAATGTGAAAGACAAACCAAGTACCGAAATAATTGTTTCCAGTACAGACCAAGTCTTCAGTGTCTGCCCAACTGTCATTCCAAAATATTCTTTGATTAGCCAGAAACCAGCATCATTTACATGGGAGAAAATTAATGATCCAGAACCTGTCGCTAATACTAAAAGTTCAGGTCTAACGACTACACCTGCTGCTGCCGCAATAGGTGCAACAATGCTACAAGCCGTGGCCATCGCAACAGTAGCCGAACCTGTTGCCAGACGTATGAGAGCAGCAACAAGCCATCCTAATAACAATGGTGAAAGGTTTGCTTTTAAAGCAGTAGAGACGATTTCATTAGAAATTCCACTGTCTCTTAAAATACCGCCGAAACCGCCACCAGCACCAACAATCAGCAAAATACCCGCAATTGAAGCCAGACATCCACCACAGAATTTTTCAATTTGTTCACGGTTAAAACCCTGCATAGTGCCGAAAGTAATAAAGCTGACCAAAACAGCAATAAGCAATGCAATATCAGAAGTACCAATAAAGCGTAATAACTCATTTGGGAATGTTTTTGGTGCAAAGAAAACATCTGCCCAACTACCAACTAGCATCAATGCAACCGGTAGCATGATCGTAAATAAGGTAATCCCAAAGCTCGGCAATTCACGTGTATTGTTAGTATCTGCTTCAACAAACTGCTTTGCTAAAGGATTATTTTCAGGCAATTTGACATATTTGTTAATCCATAATGCATACAATGGACCTGCAACAACCGCCGTCGGGACGCCAACCAATAAACTGTACATAATGGTTTTACCGATGTCGGCATGGTAAGCCTGTACCGCAAGCAAAGCGGCTGGATGCGGTGGAATCAACCCATGTACGACCGATAAACCCGCAACCATAGGTAAACCAACAATTAATAATGATTTACCTGTACGTTTGGCAATATTGAATGCAATTGGAATAAGAAGTACAAAACCAACTTCAAAAAATACCGGAAGCCCTACAATTAACGCAATGAACATCATAGCCCAGTGAATATGTTTTTCACCAAACCATTTAATTAAAGTAATTGCTATTCGTTCTGCACCACCTGACTCAGCCATCATCTTGCCAAGCATGGTTCCTAACGCAATCACAATCGCAAGGTGACCTAGTGTTTTACCGGTACCTGCTTCATATGATTTAACAATCCCGTCCATTGGCATGCCAACTGCAAGAGCTAAACCTAGAGAAACAATAATAAGAACTAAAAAGGGGTAAATTCTAAACTTCGCGATCATGACAATCAAAGCAACGATCGCAATTAAAGTATAGACAAGCAACATGCCACCCTGAACCGTCTCCATGTGACACTTTCTCCTTGGAATAATGTTATCTAGGCAATGCCTAAATAAAGGTCTTCAACCAGAGATATACTCATTGTTGAAGCACTCATTTTTTATATTTAGTATGACTGGCAACCGCCAGTCACAGCATCACAAAAAATCTAAAGCACCTAAAAGACACTTTAGATTTTTAAACCACAATTACTTTCGTAAAACTCACAACTGACTTGCAATTTGGGCTAAACGGGTAATTTCAGCCCAATCTTGTGCAGCGACAACAGGTTTAGGCGTTAACCATGACCCACCTACACACACCACATTAGGTTGCTTTAAAAAATCTGGAGCTGTCTCTGCTGTAATTCCACCTGTTGGGCAGAAACGTAAGTTTGGAAATGGACCATAAAATGCTTTTAGCATCTCAACCCCACCTGCCTGTTGAGCAGGGAAAAACTTCACAATGTCGTAGCCCAACTCAATCGCTTGAATGAGATCACTCGGTGTCATTACGCCTGGTAAAAGAGGTAAACCTGCATCTTGTGCAGCCAAATGCAAGTCTTTGGTCAAACCAGGTGATACCCCAAATTTAGCACCAGCTTTTTTAGCTTGCGCACAATGCTCAGGCTTGGTAATTGTTCCCACACCCACCACAATGTCATCTGCTAACTGAGATGCACGTTCAATGGCAGCAAGCCCAGCAGCTGTACGTAAAGTAATTTCCAGTACCTTTACACCACCAGCATGCAACGCACGTGAGACATGTTCACCTTGTTCGGCAGAGTCAAAAGCCAACACCGGAATTACTGGACCTAATTTGACAACATCTTCAATCTTGCTCATTACTTTGTAATTCCTTTGTCTTAAATCTGCCCTTGTGGCTCTTCGCCAACAAGTGCACCAAACACAGATGCGCCATGTTCAGCAGGCGCTGCTGCCGCACGGAACACACCAAATAATTCACGGCCAAAACCAACTTCGTTTTCTGCCTGATGTTCTGGTTGAGCAACAGGACGTGACTGCCAAGTCTGCTCATCTAACTCAATATCGAGTACACCAGCTTCAGCATCAATGATTAACATATCTCCGGTTTGAACTTTGCCAATCGGACCATTCAATAACGCTTCTGGAGACAAATGAATGACTGCTGGCACTTTGCCTGAAGCACCAGACATACGACCATCGGTTACTAATGCAACATGGAAGCCTTGATCTTGTAAAACACCCAACACAGGAGTCAAGCGGTGCAACTCAGGCATACCATTAGCACGCGCACCTTGGAAACGAACAACCGCAATAAAGTCTCGGTGCAATTCACCACGATCAAACGCTGCCTGTACCGCTTCTTGCGAGTCAAAAACAATTGCCGGTGCTTTCACTTTACGGTGCTCTGGTGCAACCGCAGAAATCTTGATAACACCACGACCAAGGCGACCTTGCATTAAGCGCAAGCCGCCATCTGGCTGAAACGGCGCATCAATGCTACGGAGTACTTTGTCATCAAGGCTTTGAACTACCCCGTCAACCCAAGTGAGCTTACCGTCAATCAATTTCGGTTCTTTGGTGTAATGCTGTAAACCTTTACCAGCGACAGTCGTCACATCGTTATGTAACAAACCAGCCTCAAGTAAGTTACGAATAAGGAAGGCTACCCCACCCGCAGCTTGGAAATGGTTTACATCGGCCTTGCCATTTGGATAGATTTTTGCGAGCAATGGAACAACAGCAGACAACTCATCAAAGTCATCCCAGTCAATTAAGATGCCAGCCGCACGTGCAATCGCAATAAGATGCAACGTATGGTTGGTTGAACCACCTGTAGCCAGTAGAGCCACAATGCCATTGATAATAGCTTTTTCATCAATAACATGGCCAATCGGCGTGTAGTTGCCTCGCTCGGCAGTTAAGTCAAGTACACGTTTAGCAGCTTCGGCAGTGAGAGCATCACGTAATGGGGTATGAGGATGAACAAATGCCGCACTTGGCAAATGTAAGCCCATCACTTCCATCAACATTTGGTTACTGTTCGCAGTACCATAGAATGTACATGTGCCCTGACCATGATAGGCAGCCGATTCAGCTTCAAGTAAGGCATCGCGTCCTACTTGACCTGTCGCGAATTGCTGGCGGATTTTAGCTTTATCATCATTCGACAAACCGCTACTCATTGGCCCCGCAGGGACAAAAATGGTTGGTAGATAACCAAACTGCAAAGCACCAATCAGCAAGCCCGGAACAATCTTATCGCATACCCCGAGACACAATGCGGCATCGAACATGTTATGGGAAAGTGCAATCGCAGTCCCCATCGCAATGGTTTCACGTGAAAATAGTGATAATTCCATACCGGCATTACCTTGAGTAATACCATCACACATTGCCGGTACACCGCCCGCAAACTGTGCAACACCACCATTTTCACGTGCAGCTGTTTTTATAATATCAGGGAATGTTTTATATGGGGCATGTGCTGAAAGCATTTCATTATATGAAGACACAATGCCAATATTTGGTTCACGGCCAACTTTAATAATTAATTTTTCATTATCTTCCATGCCAGCAAAACCATGAGCCAGGTTGGCACATGAGAGTGCACCACGAGCTGGGAATTTGCCTTGGGCATGTTCAATACGTTGTAAATATGCAGAACGAGTTTTTTGGCTACGCGCAATTACACGTTCAGTAACTTTTGCCAATACTGGATTCGGCAAGTCCATGCTGGACGCTCCTGTACAACCGGATAAGCCGGAACATAAAAATAGACCAAATGATATATTTCATCATCATTTGATAAGGGGGAGGAACAATATTATTAAGGCAAAAAGCGACATGCAAGCCCTAGTCAACTTTACGGTAATACTCGAGCATCGGTATTAAATACAAATTATGTTTAAGTTTTAAACGAGAAGCTGGTTTTATTTTTGACTATATTTATTGGTATATCTGCCTCTATTAACTATGAGAAAATTCTCATAATATCAAAGCAATAAAATATTCTTATAAATGTATTAATACCGACTTTTTTATACTAAGTTTTATATTAAAAATGTTTATGATTTATTCATTTTAACCTATATATAAACGATTAAAATTTAATTTCATTTACGTATATTATTTGTAATACTCCCCTCTAGTTTGATTAAAATAGCAGCACTTCTTTTTTCTTAAAAAATTTATACCAAATATTTGAAAAATACATTAAATAGAAATCTACCTTTCATAAATATATACAAAAAACTGTTTAATTCTTCTACAAAAAAACAATAAATACAGTGGTTAAGCTTTATACTGAGCGAATATTAGTTATAAAAAATTTAATGGTCGATAGTGCTTAAGTCTAATGGGCTAAAGTCTATCTTGGACAGAAAAACAACACATGTTAAAACATCACAACCTGCTCTTAATGCATCACACAATTAATGCCTTTTGATCAGGAAGTTAGGAAAACTATTTTTATATCAGGACTTGGGTATTTCAACGTGGCTACATCAGTATTAGTTATTAATTGCGGTTCTTCATCTATTAAATACGCGCTGGTTTCAGAGCGTCGTGAAGATCGTATTTACGGTTTAGCAGAAAACTTAGGGGCAGCTGATGCTCGTATTAAAGGGATTACCGTCGGTGGAGAACCGCTAGAGCTTTCAATTCCTTATGCTGACCACGCCAAAGCTTTAGAAACTTTACTTGCACGTCTTGCAAACTATAAACCTCAAGCAATCGGTCATCGTGTCGTACATGGTGGAAGCCTTACCAAAGCTGAACTACTCACCCCTGAAATTGTAGAACGTATTCGTGCAGCCACTCCGCTTGCACCGCTTCATAATCCTGCTCACTTAATCGGGATTGAAGCAACGATGCGCCTATTCCCTGAATTACCTCAAGTTGCCGTATTTGACACCGCATTTCATCAAACTATGCCTGCACATGCATACCGTTATGCAATCCCTAAGTTTTTATATACAGAACATAATGTTCGTCGCTATGGTTTCCACGGTACAAGCCATGCTTATGTGTCTGACCGCGGCAGTGAACTGGCAGGAAAATTCCAAAAAGGCGGTTGGTTAACAGCACACTTGGGCAATGGTAGCTCGACTTGTGCAGTGTGGAATGGACAAAGTGTTGATACTTCTATGGGCCTTACTCCACTTGAAGGTGTTGTAATGGGAACACGTAGTGGTGATGTCGATCCAAGCTTACACAGCTTCCTTGCTAAAAATCTTGGCTGGGACTTAGCAAAAATCGATAAAGTTTTAAATAACGAAAGTGGATTACTTGGCTTATCACAACTCTCTAACGATATGCGTACAGTGATTGAAGCTGCTGAAAATGGCAATGAAGATGCTTGCCTCGCGATTGAAGTATTTAGCTATCGCCTTGCAAAATCACTTGCTGCCCTAAGTTGTGGTTTACCAAGTATTGATGGCTTGATTTTTACAGGCGGTATTGGTGAGAACTCAGCTTATATACGTGAAAAAACTCTAGCTTATTTACCTCATTTCGGTTTACAGCTCGATAAAGACCAGAACAACAATTTAAAACGTGGTACAGAAGGCCGTATTGATAGCGGCACAGGTCCACAAATCTGGGTGATTCCAACCGATGAAGAAGGCCGTATTGCCAAAGAAACTCGTCAGGTTGTAGAGGTTTCACAAAATACATCTCCTGAAGTAAGCCTTGCTTAATTACAGTAGTCAAAAAACGCTATTCATTTATTTATAGGTTTATATGAATACAATTTTATTAATTCCTACAGGTGAAGGGGTTGGTTTAACCTCTGCCTGCTTAGGTATGATTTATGCACTTGATTGTAATGGGATTAAAGCAGGCTTTTTAAAACCGTTCTCTCAGGTAGATCAAGAAAATTTAGACCGAACTACATCTTTATTTGGTCATTTATTTCAAAGCAAAACTGTTCAATCCATTTCTCATGAAAAGCTAACCCAACGCATTGCGGCTGGTGAAGTCGATGAGTTACTTGAAGAAGCAGTAAGTCTTCATCGCAGTATCGCAGCAGACAATAATGTGATTATTGTTGAAGGCTTATTACCAAATGGGCAAGACCATTTTGCCAGTGAACTTAATGCAAGCCTTGCTCAAGCGCTTGATGCTGAAGTGGTTTTAGTCAGTACAGCAGATATTCAAAACCCACGTAAAACAGCAGAGAAAGTTGAAGCTCACTTACGGCAGTTTGGTGGTGCAACCTCTAACCGAACAGCGGGCGTACTCTTTATGCGTACACGCGGGTTGTCTGAAGAAACAGCTCAAATACCTGTCGCATTTGACCCGTCGTTACGTCCAACTGAAGACATCGCAAAATTTACGGCAGAATTGCAAAAATATAACCGCTACTTTGGATCAAGCGATTTACCAATTATTGGTCTAGTTCCGTTTAGTAATACCTTAAGTGTACCTAGAACATTAGACATCGCGAGCGTGATTGATGGCCAATGGGTAAATCAAGGCGAAGCAAAAACACGTCGTATTTTGCACTCAAGTTTAATTGCCTCAAGCATTGAATATGAACTGAATAAATTCATTGCTGGTGAACTGATTATTAGCGCTTCTGAACGTACCGATGTATTACTGGCAAGTAGTCTCGCCACCAGTAATGGTATTCCACTGGCAGGCTTAGTGTTGACTGAACGTGAAGCTCCTGCTCCCAAGCTTTTAGAGTTTTGCCAAAGTGCTATCAAACAAGGGTTGCCAATTTTACATACCCATTTAAATACACTAGAAACTGCGCAGCGCCTATCCGATTTTGGTAATGAAATTCCAACCGATGACACTGAACGTGCCGAACAAGTGACCCGATTTGTTTCCAGTCACATAGATGTCGAATGGCTTAAACAACATAGTAATAACGGTGCTACACCACGCCTTTCCCCTTCTGCATTCCGTCATGAACTGGTACAAAAATCGATTGCAGCTAAAAAACGGATTGTCCTTCCAGAAGGTGATGAGCCACGCACTATTGAAGCTGCTGCTATATGTCAGGCTCGTGGTATTGCGCATTGTATTTTGTTAGCAAAACCAGAAGCTGTACATGACGTAGCAAAAGCACGTGGTATCGAGTTACCGGCCGGGTTAGAAATTATTGATCCAGATCAGATCCGTGACCAATATATTGCACCAATGGTTGAACTCCGCAAAGGCAAACTCAACGACCTACAAGCTAAAGAGCAATTACAAGATACTGTAGTTCTCGGCACCATGATGCTAGCTCTAGATCATGTGGATGGATTAGTTTCGGGGGCAGTTCATACAACCGCCAATACAGTGCGTCCAGCGTTCCAGCTGATTAAAACCGCTCCAGCGTACTCACTGGTTTCATCCATTTTCTTTATGCTTTTACCGGATGAAGTCTATGTCTACGGTGACTGTGCAATTAACCCAGACCCTACAGCCGAACAACTTGCCGAAATTGCGATTCAGTCTGCTGACTCTGCAAAAGCGTTTGGAATTGACCCACGTATTGCCATGATCAGCTACTCAACTGGTACATCTGGTACTGGTGCTGATGTTGAAAAAGTGCAACAAGCAACTCAAATTGCACAGCAACGCCGGCCTGATTTACTGATTGACGGTCCACTACAATACGATGCGGCTTCAGTTGAAAGTGTAGGACGCCAAAAGGCGCCAGACTCACGCGTTGCTGGCCGTGCCAATGTATTTATTTTCCCCGACTTAAATACGGGTAACACGACTTACAAAGCAGTACAACGTGCAGCAAATGTAGTTAGCGTTGGCCCAATGCTGCAAGGCCTAAATAAGCCAGTCAATGACTTGTCTCGTGGTGCTTTAGTAGATGACATCGTCTTTACTATCGCATTAACAGCCATTCAGGCCGAGCAGCAAGCTGCTGCCAAATAATTAATATCATTTAATCTTTTCTACCTCTCGCCATTTGATATCCGCTCAAATGGCTTTTTTTATTTTTTAAGAAATAAGCCTGATTCTAGGTTGTTCTTAATTTTAAATAACTTAGCCTTTGTGTTATTCGACTTTCGGTCAAAAGATCAACCAATCCCCCACAAGATTGTCTTTTTGTCATATAATTTAGCCCGCTAGCTAACAGCCCGCTCAAGAGATTTTTTGGTATGACAACGATTATCAAACAAGATGACTTGATTACATCAATCAAGGACGCCCTACAGTTTATTTCGTACTATCACCCGCAAGACTTTATCCAAGCGATGAGCCGTGCTTATGATCGCGAAGAAAACAAAGCTGCAAAGGATGCAATTGCACAGATTTTAATTAACTCTCGCATGTGTGCGGAAGGTCATCGTCCAATTTGCCAAGATACTGGTATTGTTAACGTTTTCCTTGAAGTGGGCTTAGATGTTAAATTTGATTTAACAATGAGCTTAGACGATGCAGTAAATGAAGGTGTTCGCCAAGGTTACCTTGAAAACAGCAACGTTCTTCGCGCATCTGTTCTTGCTGACCCTGCATTTGGTCGTAAAAATACAAAAGACAACACCCCTGCCGTTATTCACTACAAACTCGTACCAGGTAACAAAGTAGATATTACAGTTGCTGCTAAAGGTGGCGGTTCAGAAAACAAATCTAAACTTGCGATGCTTAACCCATCTGACTCGATTGTTGACTGGGTTCTTAAAACCGTTCCAACTATGGGTGCAGGCTGGTGTCCTCCTGGTATGCTCGGTATCGGTATTGGTGGTACTGCTGAAAAAGCCATGATGCTTGCGAAAGAAGCACTCATGGAAGAAATCAACATGGACGAATTACTTCGCCGTGGACCAGAGAACAAAATCGAAGAACTTCGTATCGAAATCTTTGAAAAAGTAAACGCTCTTGGTATTGGTGCACAAGGTCTTGGCGGTTTAACGACTGTTCTTGACATTAAAATCAAAGACTACCCATGTCACGCTGCTGGCAAACCAGTAGGTATGATTCCTAACTGTGCTGCGACTCGTCACGCTCACTTCCAGCTTGATGGTTCAGGTGTAGCTCATATTCAAGCACCAAAACTTGAAGACTACCCATCTGTAACTTGGGATGCTTCACAATCTAAACGTGTAAACCTTGATACCATTACTCAAGAAGAAATGGATTCTTGGAAACCGGGCGACACATTACTTCTTAGCGGTACAATGTACACAGGTCGTGACGCTGCACATAAACGTATGGTTGAAATGATCGACAACGGTGAAGAATTACCGGTTGATCTTAAAGGCAAGTTCATTTACTACGTTGGTCCTGTTGATCCGGTACGTGATGAAGTGGTTGGTCCTGCCGGTCCTACAACGGCTACACGTATGGACAAATTCACACGTAAAGTACTCGAGCATACTGGTCTATTCGGTATGATCGGTAAAGCTGATCGTGGTCCTACAGCAATTGAAGCAATCAAGGACAACAAAGCAACTTACCTTATGGCAGTTGGCGGTGCAGCTTACCTCGTATCTAAAGCTGTTCGCGAAGCTGAAGTGGTTGCATTTGCAGACTTGGGTATGGAAGCAATCTACAAATTTGTAGTGGAAGATATGCCGGTATCTGTTGCAGTTGATGTAAACGGTACATCAATTCACGCAGTAGCTCCAAAAATCTGGCAAGCGAAAATTGGTAAAATTCCAGTAATCGATGCCGCAGCTGGCTAATCAAGAAAAGCACCGGATTCGGTGCTTTTTTTATGCCTTTTAATATTTTTTTGAAATTGAAAAGAATTGTAACAATTGGTTCGCCAATCTGTGCTATTAATGAATACACCCACCCGCCCTACACTGCATATAGGTCATTTCATGACTATTCGCCCTATTCTTAAAAATCTTTCAATCAGTCTCTGTCTAAGCTGTATTACTACAAGCTTATTTGCTTCTCCTGCCAAGTTAAGTTCAGTAAAAGAACTCATGCAAATGAGCCAAATTGATTATCTATTGAAAGAATCAATCAATGAGTTAACGCCTTACTATGATCAACAAGCTGAACAGATCATTAGCAATATTACGGGCATCAAAACTTTAGGTCCGAAAGAAAAAGAGGCAGCGAAAAAGTTAGGCTTACTTTTAAAAGATTCGAGTAACCAGCTGATTAGTAGCCCTAAAACGACTCAAGCCTTACAAGATATTTATTTAAAAACTTATACCGAAGAAGAAATCCAAGCAAATTTAAAGTTTTTGAAAACCCCAGAAGGCCAATCAATTACCCGTAAAAACGTACAGATTATGGGGCAAATTTCAGAATATATGATGGAATTGGGACAGCAAACTTTTAATGACCCTAAAGCACGAGATCATATGCAAGAAGAAATGCTAAAAATTATTGCACCCTTAATGAAAGATAAAGAAAAGTCTTAACTTTTCTTTATCGACCTCAAATTGTTACCACGTTAAGGGATTCCACAATTTAAATGGTTTTATCAGATGTACATCTGACTTTTCATTATATTTAGCAGGTTTTAATTCTTGGGGTTTATGACGTATTTTCCCTGAAGCATCTTCAGCAACAAAATTGTAGCTAGAAGATTTAAGCTCGGTAAATGCAATTTCTCTACGACCAATATTATCTTGCATTAACATAAATGGACCCGTGTGCTCACTACGGTCCATTTTATTTTCTTCATCATACTTCAAATAATAAGATGCGCCTGCATCTACCGTAATATCGATATATTTAGGTTCTTGAAAATGAATCCCCAACAAAGGGCGGCTTGCTGAAATACGGTAAGTTCCTGCTGGCAGTTCAATCCAGTAATAATGGTTATGCAATAAACTTGGAATACGTTTGCCATTTACAAATAAATTGATGGCTGCAATTTCTTGACGATTCCATTTCGTGTCTGGACGGTAAAGATAGACAACTGCTGCCTGCTCATTTTGGGGTTTAACTGGCACAAATGTCTGACCTAACTTTTGATTTACCCATCCCCCTACAGTGAAGCCGCCTAAACGATATTGATCCAATAAACCGGGTTATCAACATCAACTTTAGGTAAAGTGGCAGTCAGCTCACCTGAATTCTTTTCTAAGTGTGATGAACTTTGGCAACCTGCAAGTAATGCGGCACAACTTATAGCAATAATTAAATAACGCATGACATCCCTCAAAGCGTTTTCTTTTGATTTTTCTATATCGCAAAACTATGCGTATTTTGTTTTTTTAGATTAACACCACGTACATGAATTGAAAACAAAAAAAGCATGAATCACCGAGGCAATTCATGCTTTTTAGATGAATGAAATCTAAGCAGACTTCGAATCAATTACTTTTAAATCTGCCTTAGCAACACTTTCATGTGTTACAGCTTCTTTAGGCTGACGTTCTGACTTGTAGACAGGTTCAGCTTCACCATTAATAACTGCTTCATTAATGAAAACTGTTCCTACATCTGTACGGCTTGGCAAGTCATACATCGTTTCAAGTAGAACATTTTCCAAAATCGAACGTAGGCCACGAGCTCCGGTATTACGCTCAAGCGCACGCTTAGCCACTGCACGTAAAGCTGAATCTTCAAATACGAGGTCAACATTTTCCATATTGAACAGGTATTGATACTGACGAGTTAATGCATTTTTCGGTTCAGTTAGAATTTGCATTAACGCTTCTTCATCAAGCTCTTCAAGCGTTGCAATCACTGGTAAACGGCCAATGAATTCTGGAATTAAACCAAATTTAACTAAATCAGTTGGCTCAACTTGACGGAATAATTCAGCAAGTTTTTTGGTTTCATCTTTGTTTTTAACATCAGCCGTAAAGCCAATTCCACCTTTCTCTTGACGCTGTTGTACAATTTTTTCCAGTCCAGCAAATGCACCACCACAAATAAATAGGATATTTGAGGTATCAATTTGAATGAACTCTTGCTGTGGATGCTTACGTCCACCTTGTGGTGGAATTGAGGCTACAGTACCTTCAATCATCTTAAGCAAAGCTTGTTGTACACCTTCACCAGACACGTCACGAGTAATCGACGGATTTTCAGATTTACGTGTAATCTTGTCGATTTCATCAATGTAGATAATGCCCTTTTGAGCTTTTTCTACATCGTAATCTGCTTTTTGCAAAAGCTTTTGTACGATATTTTCAACGTCTTCGCCAACATAACCCGCTTCCGTCAAAGTAGTCGCATCTGCCATTGCAAACGGCACATCTAACAAACGAGCCAATGTTTGAGCAAGTAATGTTTTACCTGAACCGGTAGGCCCAATCAGTAGAATGTTACTTTTAGCAATTTCCACATCTTTAGACACATGACCAGATTGCCCGACTTTCAAACGCTTATAATGGTTATAAACGGCAACAGATAATGTCTTTTTGGCAAGATCCTGACCAATTACATATTGATCAAGCGCAGCACGTATTTCATGTGGTTTTGGCAATGCCTTGCTCGCCCAGTCACCTGCTTCAACCTGTTGGCTGGTTTGTACAAGGTCTAAGCAGACATCTACACACTCATTACAAATATATGCGTCCTCGCCCGCAATCAGTTTCCCGACTTCAGACTGCGTTTTACCGCAAAATGAACAATGTTTTTGTCCTTGAGGATGTTCGGACATATTCTCTCCACAAATAGAATCTTAAATATGAGGGCAAGCGATAGGGTTAAATGACTATATGGAGGCGTTTTCCAATAACTCAAGCCACTTAATATTTTCCCTTATGGACGCTTACTTAATACCTGATCGACCAAGCCATATTCTTTTGCTGCTTGTGCAGTCATAAAGTTATCACGATCGGTATCACGAGCAATCGTGTCATAGTCTTGACCACTGTGTTCTGCCATCAAACGGTTCAAGCGCTCTTTAATAAATAGAATTTCACGAGCATGAATTTCAATATCTGATGCTTGACCACGGAATCCACCTAATGGTTGGTGAATCATTACACGTGCATTTTCAAGGCAATAGCGTTTACCTTTAGCACCAGCATTTAATAAGAATGCGCCCATAGATGCAGCCTGCCCCATACAGTATGTCACTACATCAGGTTTAATAAATTGCATCGTGTCATAAATCGCCATACCAGCAGTGACCGAACCGCCTGGCGAGTTAATATAAAGATGGATATCTTTATCTGGGTTTTCAGCTTCCAAGAACAACATTTGGGCAACAATCAAATTTGCCATGTTGTCTTCAACTTCACCAGTTAGAAAAATGACGCGCTCACGTAAAAGTCGTGAATAAATATCAAAAGAACGTTCGCCGCGAGAAGATTGTTCAACCACAACAGGAACTAAAGCATTTTCAATTGTTGGAACATACATACGTTATTTATTCCTAAATTTTTTGTGACTTAACCTATGGCAACAATATGCGGGATAATTTCTCAAATTGCAAAAGGTTCGCACTGAAATATTATATTATTTATACCTAAGTACTTAAGACGTACTCAAATTAACCATATACCTAAAAATGAAAAAGGCGCCTAAAGCGCCTTTTCCTGACTTCTCAAAAGATTAGCCCATACGGCGAGCTTGTTGTTCTTTCAATAAATCTTCGTAAGATACTGCTTTGTCAGTCACTTTAGCAGAAGCTAAGATGTGATCAACAACTTGATCTTCTAACACAACAGCTTCAATTTGAGCGCGTTGTTGAGCATCATTTTTGAAGTATTCAATCACTTCAGTTGGATCTTCATAAGAAGAAGCCATGTCGTCGATGTAAGCATCAACACGTGCTTGGTCAACTTCAAGTTTAGCATCAGCTAATACTTTGCTTACCAATACGCCAAGCTTAACAGAACGTTCTGCTTGTTCTTTGAACAATTCGTCAGGAAGCATGCTCTTGTCAAAAGATTGCGCGCCTGCACCACCAAATTGTTGAGTGAACTGTTGAACCATTTGTTGACGTTGACGGTCAATTTCTTGAGCAACCATTGCAGCTGGAACTTCAATTTCGTTAGCAGCAACAAGAGCATCAAATGCAGCTTGTTTAACTTGGTTACGTAAACCATTGCGAACTTCACGTTCCATGTTTTTACGAACGTCAGCTTTTAATTTTTCAATGCCTTCTTCTTCAGAAACACCGAAGATTTTTAAGAATTCAGCATCAATCTCTGGAAGTTTAGGCTTTTCAACTTGCTTCACAGTGATTTTGAACTGAGCTGCTTTACCCGCTAAGTTTTCAGCTTGGTAATCTTCAGGGAAAGTTACATCAATAACTTTCTCTTCACCAGCTTTCATGCCAATGATGCCGTCTTCGAAGCCAGGAATCATACGGCCTGAACCTAACACAAGTTTAAAGTCTTCAGCAGAACCGCCTTCGAACTTCTCACCGTCGATAGAACCTTCGAAGTCAAAAGTCACTTGCATGTCTTTTTTCGCCATACCCTTGGTTACAGCCCAAGTTTGACGTTGCTTTTGCAAGTTTTCGATCATGGTGTCAACGTCAGCGTCTTTAATTTCAGCTGTTTTACGTTCAACTTCCAAACCGTCAAATGCTTTTACTTCAACTTCAGGATAAACTTCTACAGTTGCTTCAAAAACTAAAGCATCTTCTTTATGTTCAACTTTCTCAATGTTCGGCATACCTACCGCATTGATTTTTTCTTGTTGAATTGCTTCAAATACGCTGTCACGAATGATGTCATTCACAACTTCTTGATAAATACTTGCACCGTATTCGCGGCGAACAACGTTTGCAGGTACTTTGCCCGGACGGAAGCCGTTGATCTTCACAGTTTTGGCAGTGCGCTTCAAACGAGCTTCAAATTGCTCGTTAATACGGCTCGTCGGTACAGAAACATTTAAACGACGGGCAACGCCCGAAACCGCTTCAGTCGTTACTTGCATGGCTTCCTCGATAAAAATTAGTTAGTAGGAACAGTTTTTAAAAAAGTGCTGTATTATATGACAACTTTCAAGATATACAAAATTAACCGATCAGATCATAAAATTGAAGGACGTATTTTTAGGAAATTTCACAGTAATTTTATGATTTTTTAATTTTTTTTAATGCAACGTTAATCAAAAGTAATTTTTTAACTATTCTTTACAAATCTAAAATTACAATTAATTTTAATAAAGTTATCGTTTTTCCAAACAGTTAAGTTTAATCAATTAATTAGGGCCAATTTGTAACTAAAAGTGATTAAAACTTTCACATTTCCTTCACAATTCTATCGGCAAATCCAATTAACACAAACTGTACATATAAATAAGAATTATTATTATTCGCATAACGTTTATATTTAAGTCCTGAAAGTCATGTCATTGATTAGAACACGTAAAAAAATTGTTTCCTCTGCAATCGCCTCATCTCTCTCGATGATAGCAACAACTGCAATGGCACAAGAAGCAGTTTCGCAATTACCAACTATCCATACTAAAGCGACTCAAGAAGAATCTTTAAAGGTCGATCAGTCTGCAAACTCTAAATTCGTAGCTCCTCTCAAAGACACACCAAAATCAGTCTCTATTCTTTCTCAAAAATTAATTAAAGATACAAACTCTAATACCCTACTCGAAGCGTTACGCTATGAACCTGGTATTACATTAGGTGCTGGTGAAGGCGGTACCCCGTTTACAGATATGCCTTACATTCGTGGTTATAGCGGTCAATCTTCTATTTATGTAGATGGTGTTCGTAATACAACTTCTCAGAATCGAGATATGTTTGCTATTGAGCAAGTTGAAGTCATTAAAGGATCTTCTTCTGCTCTTGGTGGTGGTGGTAGCGTTGGGGGCAGTATTAACCTCATCCCTAAAGTTGCTCATGAAGGTGATGTATATCAAGGTAGTGTTCAAAGCGGTACCGACAACTATCGTCATATTCAATTAGATGCGAACAAAGATTTTGGTAACGGTATTGCTGGCCGTGTAGTAATTATGGGCCACGAAAATGAGAAAGCCGGCCAAAGTAATGGTGCTGAATATAAACGTGTAGGTATTGCTCCAAGTATTACTTTTGGCTTAGATACAGCAACACGCGGAACACTAAGCTACTATTATTTACGTAGCAATGATGAACCTGATGCAGGCATTCCTTTTAACAATGCAAACCCAGCAAAGCCTCCTGTTGGGGTTACAGTAACACCTGGTGATGGTAAACCTGTTGATGTAAAAGCTGGAACTTATTATGGTTGGAAAGCACGTGATTTTGACAAACGTGAAAACCATATCGGTACCTTTAAATTAGAACATGACTTTAATGAAAACCTGACGTTATCGAACATAGCGACTTACAACAAATCTAAATCAGATTATGTTTATACCAACGCAGATGACTCAAAAGGTAACATTTATAGAGGTACGGTTGCTCGTCGTGCTTTAAGTCGTATTCTCGATACCGATGCATATAGTGATCAACTTTCCCTAAGAGGCAAATTTAATACTGGTTCATTAAAGCATTCTTTTAATGTCGGTACTGAATGGAGCTTCCAAGAAACAGATCAAGGTGTACATACTTTTACTAATGCTGCTGGTGAAACCACATCGACCATTTTAGACAGCAATATTCAAAACTGTACTTCAGCTGCTGCTGTGGCAAATGGCTGGTGTACAAGTTTAAATAATCCAGGCAATGGTGCCTTCACAGATAAGCGTGGATCTATCACAGCACAATCGACCACTCGTAGTCACAATGTAGGCATTTATGCTTTAGACAGTATTGAATTTAATCCCCAATGGTTACTTAACTTAGGTGTGCGTTGGGATAAATTTGAAACTGAGAAAAAATATAATAAGGATGTAGATGGACGTACTCCTCATAAAGCTGGTGATAAATTAGAAAGCGATACAGACTACTTCTCTTACCAAGCTGGTTTAGTTTTTAAACCAACAGAAGATGGTAGTATTTATTTAAGCTATGCTACGTCAGCAAACCCAGTAGGTGTGCTTGCTGAGGGTGACACAGGTTCAGATTCTATTAGCGACTCAGGTACTGCAAGTGCGAGTGCAAATGCTCTCAAGCCAGAAGAAGCACGTACTTTCGAGTTAGGTACAAAATGGGACTTATTTAATAACCGTGCGAACTTAACAGCAGCAGTTTTCCGTACTGAAAAGCAAAATACACGTATCCAAATTGACCCTACTACGACTGCCAATGCAGGTAAAAGTAAAGTTGATGGATTTGAAATTAGTCTGAACGGAAAAATTACCGACAAATGGGATGTTTCTACAGGCTATAGCTATTTAGATAGTGAAATTACCGAAGCTGCCTATAATGCAGTTGCTCAAGAAGGTAAACCTCTCCCATTTGTAGCGAAAAACAGCGCTACCCTATGGTCTACTTACCGAGTAATGCCTCAATTGACTCTAGGTGCTGGTGTTGAATATCGCGATCAAGTTTTTGTGAACACAACTGCTCCGAAATATCTGCCAACCTATACCATTTACAATGCTATGGCTAAATATGATGTTAATAAGAATGTGAATTTGCAGCTTAATATCAACAATATCTCTGATAAGCGCTATTTCACTAGTGCGCATGCAGCTCACTACGCATTTGAAGGTAATGGTCGTAATGCTGTCTTAGCGATTAACTTTAAATACTAAGGATAAATTCCATAATTTATTTATGGAATTAATTAAAGTTCATATAAAATAGCCTCGTCATGAGGCTATTTTTACAAATGAAGTATCTATTAAAAAGGTGTTTGCCGTGATTCATCATATCCCCAATGTTTTAAGCAAAGAGCAAGTTGCCGAGTTTCGTAAGCTCATGGAAGAAGCCAATTGGGTAGGTGGAAAAGTGACTGCTGGCACCTTGTCTGCTTCGGTGAAAAGAAATCAGCAACTCTCAGAACAAGACCCCCTTACCCATCATTTAAGTGATATCGTCATCAAAGCAATTTGGCAAAATCCTTTGTTTCAGGCCGCGGCCCTGCCTCACAAAATTATTCCACCGCTTTTTAATCGTTATGATGAACATGAAAGTTTTGGTTTTCATGTAGACAACTCAATTCGCCTTATTCGTGGTACAGCGGAACAAATTCGTACAGATTTATCATGTACATTATTTTTAAGTGAGCCAGATGAATATGAAGGTGGTGACCTAGTGATTGAAGATACCTATGGTTATCACGAAGTTAAATTACCTGCTGGTGACGTAGTTCTCTACCCATCTACTAGTCTGCATGAAGTGAGTAGTATTACAGCAGGTACTCGTTTTGCTTCCTTTTTCTGGGTTCAAAGTTTAGTACGTGACGATAGTAAACGGCATCTTTTATTTAGTTTAGATGAAAGTATTCGTGAACTCCGTAAATCACATGGTGATAGCTATTCTGAAGTCATGAAATTAACTAATATTTATCACAACCTAATCCGTATGTGGTCAGAACTGTAACACTATTTATTTTTGCCTTATTTGAGCTAATTAATTATTTTTATCTCAATAAGGCAAAATAATGAAAATTATTTTCGACAAAACATAAAACAATGCAAAATTAGAAAATTATTTTCTAAACACTGAAATTAAAATCTCTATAAGACTTTTGCACAACGTGTAATCATCGTTTAGATGTGGTATATCTAAACAATAAGCATATTTGCAAACCACCAAACTTACTATTTCATGGTCTATAGATGAAAACGAATTACTTGTTTGCCCAGCCTACTCAAGCAAGACATCATCTCGAACTCCTGATGCTGCGCCTCGCGCGCGTATAAATTTTTGTCTGTATTTTAGAGCAGACCTTTTCAAATTCCCTTTAATTTTTCTGTATTAGATACCATATATAACTGTAGACGTTGCCTTTTACACGATACTTGACGCAACCGTGCTACGAGATAAGGAGTTTTCTCATGATGTTGGCTGACCCTAGCAAAAAATACCGCCGTATGTACCAGCGAGTCGATTTACCAGACCGCCAATGGCCAAATAATGAAATTACAAAAGCGCCAATCTGGATGAGCACGGATTTACGTGATGGTAACCAAGCAATTTTTGAACCGATGAACATGGAACAAAAGTTCAAAATGTTCAAAATGCTTGTAAAAATCGGTTTTAAACATATTGAAATCGGCTTCCCTTCTGCGTCTCAAATTGACTTCGATTTTACTCGTATGTTGATTGAAGAAAATCATATTCCTGATGACGTATACATTGAAGTATTGGTTCAGGCACGTGACCATTTAATTGAGCGTACTTTCGAAGCTTTAGCAGGTGCTAAGCGCGCAATTGTGCATATTTATAACTCTAACTCTCCAACTTTCCGTCAAAAAGTGTTGAATGTAGATGTCAATGGTGCAAAACAGTTGGCGGTGAATGCAGCTCAGAAAGTGAAAGAATATGCTGCGCAATATCCTGAAACTGACTGGATTTTCCAGTATAGCCCAGAATGCTTCTCTGCAACTGAATTAGAAGTAGCAAAAGAAGTCTGTGATGCGGTTACAGAAATTTGGGATGCACGTCCAGATCATAAAGTTATTTTGAACTTACCAGCGACTGTCGAAGTTTCAACACCAAATGTTTATGCAGACCAAATCGAATGGATGCATCGTAATTTAGCACGTCGTGATGGCGTGATTATTTCCGTTCACTGTCACAATGACCGTGGCTGTGGTATTGCTGCATCAGAACTTGCCATTATGGCAGGTGCCGACCGTGTGGAAGGCTGCGTATTTGGTAACGGCGAACGTACCGGTAACGTTGACGTTGCTGCTATCGCATTGAACATGTACACCCAAGGTGTAGCACCAGAATTAGATTTCTCTAATATTAATGAAGTCATTGCAACAGTTGAAGAATGTACTGGTTTACCTGTACACCCTCGTCATCCATATGCAGGTGACTTGGTATTTACTGCATTCTCTGGTTCGCATCAGGACGCAATCAAAAAAGGCTTTGAATACCAGAAAAACGAAGAAATCTGGGATATGCCTTACTTACCAATCGATCCGAAAGATTTGGGCCGCGACTATGATGCTGTCATTCGTGTGAATAGTCAGTCTGGTAAAGGCGGTATCGCTTACTTATTAGAATCAAACTATAACGTTGTATTGCCTCGTCGTTTACAAATCGAATTTAGTCAGGTTGTTCAACAATATACTGATGAGAATGGTACAGAGATTAGTGCTAAACAAATCTGGACCTTATTTAAAGACACGTATGTTGAAGTGAAAAACCACCATTACACGGTCAAAAACTATAAGTTATCTGACATTAATGGTACTCAAATTATTGAACTTGAGATTGATGTTGAAGGTGAAACTCAACAATTACGTGGCGAAGGTAATGGTCCTATCTCTGCATTCTTAAATGCACTTCAATTACCAATTGATGTATTGAACTACGAAGAACGCAGTATTAGTTCAGGTGCAAATGCCAAAGCATTAACCTTAATTGAACTTCAAGTGAAAGGTACAGGCAGAGGCTCATTTGGTGCAGGGGTCCACGACAACACAGTCACTTCATCTATTGAAGCTATTATTGCATGTACCAACCGTTTGATTGATCAAGGTGTTTTAAGTACAGATCAGGTTGTTGCCGCCGCTGTTTAATTAAAAAAAAGACTTTGGAAAGGATACCTAGCTTGGTATCCTTTCTTTTTATTCCTGAAAGATTTAAAAGGCGAAATGTTCCCGTGTCTTTTCCAGCTGACTCAGTGGGGTTAGTCACTCCGCAAAAGTTCCAATTTGAAGAACCCTTACATCTTGAATGTGGCCGTGTTTTACCGCGCTTTGAGTTAATGGTTGAAACTTACGGCACTTTAAATGCAGATAAATCAAATGCGATTTTAATCTGCCATGCCCTTTCCGGACATCATCATGCAGCGGGTTATCACCATGAAGATGATAAAAAAGCTGGATGGTGGGATAGCTGTATTGGCCCGGGCAAGGCAATCGACACAAATAAATTTTTTGTAGTTGCGCTTAATAATATTGGCGGATGTAGCGGATCAACCGGTCCAACTTCACCAAATCCTGAAAATGACAATCGTCCCTATGGTCCAGATTTCCCGTTAGTAACGGTCCGTGACTGGGTCAAAACTCAAGCCATACTTTCTGACCGCTTAGGAATAAGTGTCTGGTATGCGGTGGTCGGTGGTTCTTTGGGTGGCATGCAGGCATTACAATGGTCGGTAGACTACCCTGCCCGTTTTTACAAAAATGTGTCGTTATTGCCAGTGCGCCAAAGCTTTCAGCACAAAATATTGCGTTTAACGAAGTGGCACGTCAGTCCATCTTGTCCGACCCGGACTTCCATCATGGCCGTTATTTGGAAAATGATAGCTATCCGAAGCGTGGTCTAATTTTGGCTCGTATGGTTGGCCATATTACCTATCTTTCTGAAGAAGCCATGAAACAAAAATTTGGTCGTGATTTAAAATCCGGCAAGTTTATGTACGGTTTTGATGTCGAGTTTCAGGTCGAAAGTTATCTCCGTTACCAAGGTGAACAGTTTAGTCGTAACTTTGATGCCAATACTTATCTCATTATGACCAAAGCTTTGGATTATTTTGATCCATCGCGTGAGTACGGTCACTCGCTTACAGAAGCGATGAGTAAAACCAAATGCCAGTTCCTGATTGTCTCGTTCACCACTGACTGGCGTTTTGCACCAAGTCGCTCACAAGAAATTGTAGATGCACTCATTACCAATCATAAACCGGTAAGTTATCTTGATATTGATGCTGAACAAGGTCATGACTCGTTCTTATTCCCGATTCCACTGTATGTCAAAACACTGCGCGCTTTCTTAGGCGGTGAAGAACATTTAAAATCGACATCACTGGAGGCAAGCTAATGCGTATTGATCAACAACTGGCAGAAAAGTGGATTAAACCCGGTTCTAGCGTACTCGATTTAGGGTGTGGTGACGGTGAATTGCTCGCTCATATGAGCCAAAAGCATCAAATTCGTGCTTATGGTTTAGAAATTGATCAAGAAAAGATTGCAATTGCCGTCAGTCGCGGGTTAAATATTATTCAACAAGATTTGAATCTCGGTTTAAGCCGTTTTGCCGACCAGTCTTTTGACTATGTGGTTATGGCACAGGCTTTGCAAGCCGTAGATGCACCCGATGTTTTATTAAGAGACATGGTGCGTGTGGGTAAACAGGCCATTATCACTTTTCCAAACTTTGCACACTGGAAGACTCGCTCTTTTCTAGCATTAAAAGGGATGATGCCTGTATCGGATGCTCTACCATATATGTGGTATAACACCCCCAACATTCATTTATGTACGTTTAAAGATTTCGAAGCACTATGTGCGGAAAATCAAATACAAATTATTAATCGACTCGCCGTCAATGGAAACCAGCAGGGAAGCCTGTTAAGCAAACATGTTCCGAATTTGTTTGGTGAAGTCGCTATTTATCGAGTGAGTGCACTATGAAAAAGACATTATTTAGCACACTAATTGCAGGACTGCTAAGTATGCAGGCTCATGCAGATTATATCGCCCAGCCACAATCGGTTGCGAGCCAAGCTGCGCGCTTCTCCACAATGGGGATTCATGACCTTCAAAAAGCGGCTCAAGCGGGTCAAGCTGGAGCACAGTTTTATCTTGGTACACGTTATCAATACGGCAAAGATGTAGCAAAAGACGATAAACAAGCATTTGCATGGTTTAAAGCTGCTGCTGATCAAGGTCTTTCACCTGCGCAATTAAATGTTGGCCGTATGTATGCTGATGGTATTGGCGTTAAGAAAGACGAAGCTATGGCTCGTAAATATTTCGAAAAAGCGGCAAGTAACGGCGATAACCGTGCAAGCTACAACCTTGCGATGATGGAAGAGCAAAAGAAAAACTACGTAGGTGCTTACCAGTGGTATGAACTTTCAACTCGTGATGGCATGCTCGACAATAAAGTGATTAGCTTATCTGAAGGTAAAAAGACGGCTCTTGCTGCAAACTTAACTCAAGAGCAAATCCGTATGGCACGTGACCGCGCGGATAAATGGATTCAAGCACAATAATAATCCAGCTTATACTTACTCGACTAAAACCACCTTATATCACCTATAAGGTGGTTTGAGTTTTTTAAGCTTCTAATTTTATATTCCATTTGTTTTGCTCTATATCCCCTTTCAAAAAACACGTAACATAGCTCACGTTCAATATTGGTTATAAAGTTTGGTTATCTTATGTCTACCCCACATTGGTTTGATCAGGGCTCTTTAGTCCTTGCAAGTAACAACAAAGGTAAAGTCGCAGAGTTTGAAAAACTTTTTGAACAGCTCAAGTTGCCTGTAGAAATTATTCCTCAGGGTCACCTAAATATTCCCGACGCCATTGAAGACGGCTTAAGCTTTATTGAAAATGCCATTATTAAAGCGCGTCATGCCTCTAAAATTTCAGGGAAACCTGCTATGGCTGATGACTCCGGTATTTGTGTTCCGGTTTTAGGGGGTGCACCTGGTATTTATTCAGCACGTTATGCTGGAGAACATGGTGACGATGCAGCGAATAATGCCAAATTATTAAATGACCTTTTGCCATTTCGTAAAAATGGTGAAGCGATTGAAGGTATGTTTGTGTGCGTACTTGCTTTAGTGACTCATGCGGAAGATCCATTGCCACAAATTTTCCAAGGCATCTGGCATGGTGAAATTTTAGAAGCGCCACGTGGTGAAAATGGTTTTGGTTATGACCCACTGTTCTGGTTGCCAGAGCTACAAGTTTCTAGCGCTGAGTTGTCTAAAGAAGACAAGAATAAGATTAGTCATCGTGGGCAAGCGATGCAGTTATTTAGAGAGAGCTTGCAGAAGTAGGCTGATCACACGGCCAAACTATACAGCGTTAAAACAGATTAAACTTTGTATAGGCGAACCTTACTTTTCAAAGATGAAAAGTAAGCAAAAATCTTTTGTTAGACTGATGGCACTTCCCTGTGCCACAGTCTAACTGGCGGCATCCATGCCGCCTTCGCACCAGCAAGTGCAGGAAACTTATAATTAAATAATTAATTAGACGAACAAGTGTAAAAACACTGCATAAATCGCAATACACACACAACTCACAATCGTCCCTGAAGCGATATAAGCAGCAGATCTCCCCGTCCCTTGATAATGGGTTTCCAGAGCTACAATATTGGCTGCCGGTGGCAAGCAAAACATTAAAAACATTACACCGATGTGCTGATTTATATTTGGAATCGGTAAAAATCTATAACTTAATCCACAAAGTACAAATCCACAGGCCACTTTAAATGCTTGAGCTTTTGTACTGTAAATTAAATCTTTTGTATAAACTCTGGTACGGCGCAGCCACATTCCAAGCACACACATACCTGCAAAAGTCATTGCAAATTTAGCAACCTCATAAACCCAATGTATAGCAGGGCTTTCGATATGCTGGGCCCCTAAAAGTCTGAGCACAACAGCACAGAATATCGATATACAAGGCGGAGAAGTTAAAACCTTTTTTAATATATTGAGCTTACTTTGCGGTGCCGTAGTAACGGCAGTCACAGCCCAAGCATTGCCAAAAAGCGACATTCCAATATATAAAGCAACAATTGGAGCAGTTGCTTCAGGACCGAATAAAGCCATAGCAAAAGGAAAACCAAGCCATCCCATGTTGGTATAACTTATGCAAAGTGCCAATAAGCGGTCTTTAAATAAAGCCAAATAAGCAAAGAAAATAATGAACGCCGAACCAAAACTAAAGAGCATTAAGCTCAAGCTTCCCGATTGATAAAAGACCATGTTGTAAATAATCACAATCGGAATCAGGAGTCGTGCAAGCCAAGCTGAGAGAATAGGTTTTATGGTTTCTGAAATGGAGGTCTGAGCAAGTAGAAGTCCTGTGATAAATGCCAATATAGGCAGTAATAATGCCACGCTCTCTCCTCTCGCTCGTCAAATTCAGCTTGTTATGCTACACCTTTTGATTTTGAAATGTATGATCTATTTCAAGTAAATTCGTCTAAATACGAAGTTCAATAAAATTTAAAAATCCTCCAAAAAAAATATCTTTAAAAATCTAGTCGTAAGTGTCTACTTATAAATATTGTCTTAAAAATGAAATATAAGTGTCACATTCCTGTCATGGCAACCTGTTGATATAAAGCGAACTAAAAAGAGGTATAAAATCATGGCTGGTTTATCTATTTGGCATGTCGTTATTTTCGCAATTGTCGTTATTTTATTGTTCGGTACATCTAAGCTAAAAAATATCGGTAAAGATGTAGGCGGTGCAGTAAGAGATTTTAAAAAGTCAGTTCGTGAAGAAGACGAAGCTGCATCTTTAAATAGCCCTCGTACAATTGATGCACAAGTTAAAACATCTGAAAGCACATCAGTGAAAAGCTAAAGGTTTGACCCATGCTTGATGTAGGAATGACAGAGTTACTCTGTTTTGCAATTATTGCAATTTTAGTTTTAGGTCCAGAGAAGCTTCCGGAAGCTGCACGCTTTGCAGGTCGCTGGTATGTTCGACTAAAACGCTATATTACGAATCTGCAAAACGAGATTGATCAGGAGCTACGTCTGTCTGAGTTCCGCAAAGAAATGCAAGAGGAACTTAACCGCATTGAAGCATTGGAACGTAAAGTACAACAACAGCTTGAAGAAATACAAAAACAGCAGGTTTCAGAATCTTTAGAAGCAACTGAAACAGCTAAAAAAACACAAAAGCCTATTCGGAAATGTACTCCTATATCGGGCCATTACAAAGTGCCGTATCTGACTAAAGTTACGCCTTTGGCTCCTCAAACTGATATTTCAGAAACATCTCCTGTTGAATTGAAGATTGCCGTATGAACCAACTGCCTTCAACCGCTGTAAATAGTCAAGAAAACCTAGACCAAATGCCAATCATGAATCATTTGGTGGTTTTAAGACGTCATTTATTTAGGATTGTAGGGGTAACATTATTCTTATTTTTTTGTTTACTGCCCTTTCGAAATCATACTTATCAAATATTATCTGAGCCTCTAAGGTTACAACTTCCTGCCTCATCTTCCATGATTGCAACGGATGTTACAGCAACCTTTATGGCGCCATTTAAACTTAATTTATTTGTTGCACTCATGCTGGCAATGCCATTTATTCTTTATGAAATATGGTCTTTTGTTCGTCCGGCGCTTTATCAAAAAGAACGTCATTTAGCGCTGCCGTTACTCATTGGTAGTATTATTTTATTTTATGCAGGTGTCGCTTTTGCTTATTACATTACCCTGCCTGCCATATTACATTTCTTTATTAGCGTTTCACCTGAAACAGTAGCACCAATGACCGACATTAATAGTTATTTAAGCTTCTGCTTAAAGCTATTTTTAGTGTTTGGTGTCACTTTTGAAATTCCTATCGCAACCTTGCTACTCATTTTGATTGGTGTGGTAAATACGCAAAGCCTTGCTGAAAAAAGACGTTTTATTATTGTAGGATGCTTCTTTGTAGCGATGTTTATTACCCCACCCGATGCGATTTCGATGGTGATGCTAGCAATTCCAATGTGGCTACTTTTCGAAATAGGTTTACTCTTCGGCAAAATTCTTGAGAAAAGAAAAACTCATTCTGCTGAATAAAAATAATATAAAAAAGCCTGAACTAAGAAGTTCAGGCTTTTTTTATGTAGAACGCTTTTTAATCTACAAAGCAATAAACTGTCTTCAAAGTGACTTAAAAATGTAAGAAAAGTGTCATTTTCAATCCATAGAATCGACTCAACAAATATACACACAAAAGTTACGGATTTATTATGACCACTGCTTCTAACCACCCAACACGTCGCGATATTTTAAAATGGTTTACGGGGATCCCTTTTCTTCCATTAGGTGCGATGGCTACGGCAGCAACGTTAGCAGGTTGTAACGATAGCGATAACGACTCATCTATTGTCACTCCGTCAAAGCCAATTAACTTTAAGAATGCAACGTTCACTTCAATGCCAGCTCCTTCAACGGTAGCAGATATTGCCACAACAGCATGTGCATCAAAACTTGCTATTTCATGGGAAGACGGCAGCAAAACAGAATATCAACTCGCTTACAAACCATTCTTCTTAACAGGTACAGAAGTGCCTGATGGTAAAGGAGGAAAAGTCATCGCGGGTGGTTATTACGATATTAATAATAAGCCAATTATTGATAAATCAGTTGCAGGTAAAGAACGTCAATTCTTCTCTGACTGCCCAGATGGTAGTTCTCTCATTAGTTTCAAACAAGCAACAGGCAAAGATTTCACAGATGCTGACAAGAAAGCATTAGGTGTAACCGGTAACCCAGTGTTCCATGTGGTTCAATTTGAATATCTATCAAAAGACCAAAATGGTGGTGATACTTACGGTAAATTATCATCTCCGATTGCTGTCTTAACTTTAGATCAAGATCCAAAGACAGGTCACTTAACTTTAATTAAATATCATAACGTTGATACTTCAAGTGCACATGGGCTATGGATTACTTGTGGTGCAAGTTTATCTCCATGGGGAACTCATCTTTCTAGTGAAGAATACGAACCAGATGCTTTTGACCAAAAGTTAGGTCAATCACTTTCAACACTTAAAGCCTTCAGTAAAAATATATATGGTGATGAAAACATTGCCAATCCATATAACTATGGCCACTTGCCAGAAATTACCGTAAATGCAGATGGTACTGGTCGCGTTACAAAGCACTATTGTTTAGGCCGTATTTCACACGAACTTGTACAGGTTTTCCCTGATAACCGCACTGTGTTAATGGGCGATGACTATACCAACGGCGGCCTATTTATGTTCGTTGCAGATAAGGAGAAAGATTTATCTGCAGGTACACTCTACGTTGCAAAATATACAACAGTACTTAGTGATACAACGACTGGTCAGATTTCTTGGATCAGACTTGGTCATGCAACAAGTGCCGAGATTGAAAACCTCATCAAGAGCGGCATTAAAGGAACTGATATTTTTGAGTCAGTTCTACAAATTGCTAAATATCCAAGCGATGCAACAATAGCAGAGAAAGAGGCTATTGATGCGGGCGACAAAGGTACTCCTGAACAACAAGCTTTAGCCAAAGCTGCAAAAGAGCGTTTAAAACTACAACAAGCTGCCCAAAAAGCAGAATTGGAAGCTCAAGGTTTTAAATTTACTTATTTAAGTAAAACTGGTGTATATCTCAAGCTTAAAGATAATAGCGACAGAACTAAACTTGCAGCGGCTTTCCTTGAAACACACCGTTATGCTGCTTACATGGGTGCTTCAATGGCATTGACCAAAAATGAAGGCACAACAGTAAATATTGCAGATAAAAAAGCTTATTCAGCTTTAGCTAATATTGTCGATTCAATGGTTGAAGGTGGTAGCGGTTATCTTGCTGAGCACAACGTTAAATTCCCGAAAATCACTGCTGGTGGTATTTTGGAGCACACATTAACTGGTGGCCAGAAAGACAGCTCAAATGTTGCAATCAATAGTGAGTGGGTACCTAGCCAATCTAACCTTCTCATTAAAGGTAAAGATATTAGCTTTGACAGCTTAGGGAACACCGCTGACCCAGAGCAAATTGCTAGCCCTGATAACTTGAAGTTCTCAGAAAAACTTCGCACTTTATTCATCGGCGAAGACTCTGGTAACCACTTAAATAACTTCTTATGGGCTTATAACGTTGATACCAAACAGCTCATCCGTATTTTATCTACACCGGCAGGTGCTGAATCGACGGGTCTACATGCAGTCGACGAGGTAAATGGTTGGACTTACATCATGAGTAACTTCCAGCATCCTGGAGACGAATGGAACCGTTTCTATAAAGAAAAAGATGGTGTTCGTACTGGTATTAGCGCAGATTTACTTGCTCAAATTGATACTGCAATTAATACAAATTACAGTAATAAATTTGCAGCAGCAGTTGGCTATATCACTGCCGACCCAATTGCACCATCTGTTGTGAAGAAATAATTTCTTTCACCACTATAAAAGAGGCCTGCTTTATGCAGGTTTCTTTTATTTTTTAACGTCTCATTAGAAAATAAAATTCCTTCAACCTTTCACTAAACGGTCAAATATTTCATTAACTTATCATCAAAACGTCAAAGCCTCGTCACATTCACAAACTAAGCTCATGAAGACTTTTAGAACAATCTCTTTATTAACTTAGGAATTTCCCATGACAGAGCTGACGCCATATCATGAAGACCAAGAATTGGATAATAATACTTCTGACAATATCCACTTTCGTGACATTTTAGAACAACACATCAGTCGTCGTAGTTTAATCACCAAAGCAGCAAGCGGTGCAGTAGCACTGACTTTAGCTTCTACTTTAACTGGCTGTAATGATAACGATGATGACTCTGGCTCTAATAATGGTGGAACCACACCTGTAGATCCAAATAAAAAACCGGAAAAACTCACATTTACGCCCGTAGCTAAAAATTTAAATGATATTGTGACTGTACCTGAAGGTTATGAAGCTAATGTCATCTACGCTTTAGGTGACTCAATCAATCCAAGAGTTGGAGATTGGGACGACAATAATATTCCATCTGGCCCAAGCTTCCAGTTTCGCTCTGGCGACTGCCATGACGGCATGCATTATTTTGGCTTAAACACATCAACAAACCGCTTTGACGAGACTGTGTCAGCACAAGGTTTGTTGGTGATGAACCACGAATACATCAACCAAACCTTTCTACACCCTAAAGGTCCAACCAAAGTTGATGGACGCCGCCCAGAAGACGAAGTCATTCGTGAAACCAATGCCCATGGGGTTTCTGTAGTTCATATCAAAAAAGACCCTGCTACTCAAAAAGTCGAAGTTGTAAAAAACTCTATTTTTAATAGACGTATTACAGGTTCTACAGTCATGGACTTCGCTGGTGCCGCGGCAGGATCTAACTTACTTTCGACGCGTTTTTCGCCTGCTGGCCGCCAGACTCGTGGTACACACAACAACTGTGGTAATGGCTATACACCTTGGGGAACATACTTAACCACGGAAGAAAACTTCATTGGTTATTTTGCGCGTAGTACAACTGATGATGCGCTACGTACTCCAGAAGAAATTATTGCTCTTAAACGCTATGGTCTTAAAGCAGGATCAAGTTCGCGTTATGGCTGGGAAACAACAATTGGTCAAGTAGAGTCACAAGACTTGTATGATCGCTGGAATGCCGATGTAAAAGCAGCTCAAGCTACCCAAGATTACCGAAATGGGCCAAATACATTTGGCTGGATGGTTGAGATTGATCCATTTGATGGACGCCAAAATCCGGTTAAACGTACTTCATTAGGCCGTTTCGCACATGAAGACAGTGCTTGCCGTGCCGTAGTAGGTCAACCATTAGCATTTTATATGGGTGATGACTCTCGTGGTGAATACATCTATAAATTCGTTTCAACCGCTGTGTGGGACACCAAAGATATAAACGGTGGTTATACAGCTGGCGACAAATACATGAATGCAGGCAAATTGTATGTTGCTAAGTTTAATAACGATGGTTCAGGTCAATGGGTTGAACTTGCTTATGGCAAAAATGGCTTAAATGAAAGCAACACGACCTACCCGTTTAAGTCACAGGCAGATGTTGTTACATTTGCACGCTTAGCAGCGGATTCTGTAGGTGCAACAAAAATGGACCGCCCAGAATGGTGTACGGTCAACCCAGTAAACGGTGAAATCTATGTCACACTCACCAATAACTCAAATCGTGGTAAAGACTATGCAACTGATGCAGCCAATCCACGTAACTACACAGACCTATATGCAGGCACAAAAGAACAAAAAGGAAACGTAAACGGTCATATCATCCGTTTTAAAGAAACTGATGACAAAACAACTGCTGAAACCTTCAAATGGGATATCTACCTATTTGGCGCAGAAGCATCAATGGCTTCAAACATCAACTTATCCGGCTTAACAGATAACAATGATTTTTCATCTCCGGATGGTATGTGGTTTGACCCACGTGGCGTTCTCTGGATTGAAACCGATGACGGCGCTTACACTGATGTTACTAACTGTATGATGCTTGCAGCTCTGCCGGGTCAAATCGGTGATGGTGGTACAGCAACAACTTCAAATGGTCAGCAGACCATAACAGGTGCCAAAGTTACAGACGCAACATTACGTCGTTTCTTAGTCGGACCAAAGCAATGTGAAATTACTGGTATTGCCATGACTCCTGACTACAAAGCAATTTTCATTAATGTTCAGCACCCTGGTGAAGATTCACCAAGTTACGCAAAACCAGAAAGTAACTGGCCTGCCACACAAAAAGACCCAAGCAATAAAACTGCGCGCCCACGCTCAGCAACTGTTGTGATTACTCGTAAAGATGGCGGCATTATTGCCGGTTAATTGATTTACCCAAAAAATGCCGATCACTTGATCGGCATTTTTCTAACGGTTTAAAAGCACCTGTTGCTGCACAATTTGACCACTATGTTCACCTTGTTGGGTCTTTTCCAACCATATCCATTCATTATTGGTCATTCTTAAAAAATTCGAACACCGTGTTCCATATACGGGGCTTTGAATAAAAGTCGATGATAATAATTCTTCCATTTCCGGCTGAATGCCCGTGTTTGGCAACAATGCTGTGGTGACCTTACGCTCATCTTCTAAAATATCCCACGCTGCGAGCTGCAAACTTAACTCTTCTGTTTTGTGCTGATGCATAGGCAGGAACTCTTGCGTAAAACGTGTGCGTAAATGTCTGGTTTTTTCCCAGTGGTCGGACATTAAACCATTCGAAACCACATATACGCCGTTGGCTAATACTTGAGGAGCCTCACCGCGGTTACTCATATAGACCGCCTGATCAGCAGTCCCCATAAACAGGTTAAAACCAGCAAAGTTCTGTTGCTGTTGTTCTAATTGCTGAGCAAAGCGAATCGGTAACAAATCAGACTCTAAAAAAGCCTGAACCAAATGACCACGAGAGGTCTCATATTGTTTTTTATCACGTCCATCACGGAAATTGGTTAACACAGCCCATCGGCCCTGCGGCGTAACACCCATCCAAGTACCACCCGACTGTAAGTCTTGCCCTGCAATGATTGGCGTATGTTCCCATTGATGCAACAATGCGGTTGGTCGATGATAAAATTCATCACGATTTGAAATCAGACACAAGGGCATATCATCCAGAACATGCCATGCTAAAGCCACAATACACATTGATTCTTGTTCCCTATGTTTACACATTGAATGTACAACATTTTTCACATCATTCCGCTACAATCTGTCAAAACGTAAGATCAAGGAGCAGCAATGCTGACCTATCCTAATATCGATCCGGTCGCAATACATCTAGGACCTCTTCAAGTCCATTGGTATGGACTCATGTATTTATTGGCATTTTTATGTGCTTGGGGGCTTGCTTCCTACCGTGCCAAACAGCGTGATGGCTGGACATCGGACATGGTTTCCGATCTGGTGTTTTACGGCGCCTTAGGTGTTGTACTCGGCGGACGTATCGGCTATGTGCTTTTCTATGAGTTTGACAAATTCCTTGAAAACCCAATCTGGTTATTCCAAGTCTGGACAGGTGGTATGAGCTTCCACGGCGGCTTCTTAGGCGTCATGATCGCAATGCTATTCTGGTGTAAAAAATATCAAAAAACATGGTTCCAGACACTCGACTTTGTTGCCCCATGTGTACCGACAGGCTTAATGTTCGGTCGTATTGGTAACTTTATTGGCGGAGAGTTATATGGCCGTGCGGTCACAGATCCGAATTTTCCATTCGGAATGATTTTCCCAACCGATCCATTACATCTGGTTCGTCACCCTTCTCAAATCTACCAAGCGCTTTGCGAAGGACTATTACTCTTTATTATTTTGTGGTGGTTTAGCTCAAAACCACGCCCACGTATGGCTGTATCTGCCCTATTTTTAATGGGTTATGGTGTTGCACGCTTTGTGATGGAATTCTTCCGTCAACCGGATGCCGACCAAGGTTTCATCTTGTTTGGCTGGATGACGAAAGGACAAATCCTCACCGTTCCAATGCTACTGATAGGCCTTTGGATGATGTGGTATGCCTACCAAAAGAAAATTTATGACTGGGGCCCTCAAAAGAACAGTTAACATCTAAATCAGAGGAGTTTCGGCTCCTCTTTTTTATGCTACAGTTTTTATCTCCCAAGAAAGAAGATTCGCCATGCTGGAATTCTGGTTTAATACGCAAGTCCCGACTTTTAAAAAATTAATCATTTTAATTATTACCCTCTTAATCTGTATTGGGTTATATCAATATCAACCATTGCCTTTAGATACCATTTTAATGTTTACAGGAACTGGGGTTATTTTTTTAATCTGCCGTTACTTTAAATTGCATTTTGCTCAAAGTAACCCGACTGGTTTACTTTACCGCCTATTTACGTGGGTTCCTATCGCTCTTTTATTTGCACTTATCTTTGTAAAAACCATGCCTAACTTGCTGATCTGGGGCGTTCAAGGAATCGCATTTATGGCGCTTGCTGCTTTTATTTTTTCACCCCAATCGTTATTTAACAAATAGGCTCATTTTTATGTTGGCTTATTGGTATAACGCACCGCGTCACATCAAACTCATCTTCATTATTGTCGTTTGTGCTGCAATTTATGCAGCCAATCAGGTACAGCCTTTATCGCCGACTTACACTGTTCTTAGCCTCGTGTTAGGTTTTGGGCTTCATTTCGGGCAATATTTACAAACAAAAATTCCAGAGCACAGTTCATATAAACTTAAGCTCCAGTTTCTGCTTAGAATTTACCCTCTCATTATTGTAGCTATTATAATGTGGTTACTGCCCCCTCAACACAATTGGATCGCAACACTACAAGCTTTAGGCTTTGTACTGGTTGGATTTTTTCTTGTTTCGATTTATCAAAATCGGGCCAAACGTTTTTAAACAGTAAATGTAGCTCTCTTTCCTACCTATCGTTAAAGCATGCTATTATCTTCCACGGTTTATTAATCCATGAACCGTCTCCCCTTTTATTTTATGGAAATTAATCCGAACTCGAGAGTGTTATGCGTGCATATTTAGACCTTCTACAACATATCCTTGATAATGGCGGTGACAAAGGCGACCGTACAGGCACAGGAACCCGTTCTGTATTTGGTCATCAAATGCGTTTTGATCTCTCTAAGGGTTTTCCTTTACTCACCACAAAAAAAGTTCACTTTCGTTCTATCGTGATTGAGTTACTTTGGTTCTTAAAAGGCGATACTAACGTTAAGTACTTACAAGACAATAAAGTCACCATTTGGGATGAATGGGCAACAGCAGAACAAACTGCCCGTTTCGGCCGCCCAGAACATGAGCTTGGCCCAGTTTATGGCCATCAATGGCGTAATTTCGGCGCAACAAAAAATGCCGATGGTACTTATAACCAAGATGGTTTTGACCAAATTAAATGGTTAATTAATGAAATTAAAACTAACCCAAATTCACGCCGTTTAATTGTCTCTGGCTGGAACCCAAATGAGGCCGGACAAGTTGCTTTACCGCCTTGCCATACGCTCTTCCAATTCTTCGTACAAGACAACAAGTTGTCATGCCAGCTTTATCAACGTAGTGCTGACGTATTCTTAGGCGTGCCATTTAATATTGCCAGCTATGCCCTACTCACCCATATGATTGCTCAAGTGTGTGGCTTAGGTGTTGGTGATTTTGTTTGGACAGGTGGCGATACTCATCTTTATGCCAACCATTTTGAGCAAGCAAAACTACAATTGACGCGTGAGCCATTACCACTTTGCCAATTAAAACTTAATCCAGAAGTTAAAGATATTTTCGACTTCAAATTTGAAGATATCGAGATTGTAGGTTACGAGTCACATCCGGCAATTAAAGCACCAGTTGCAGTATAACGACGGCTTAAATTTCATTAGATTACGGTTTAGAGAATAAGATTATGGCATGGCAAAATGTAGAAGTTGTCCACGTTGTCGCAATGGACAAAAATCACTGTATTGGTAAAGGCAATGCGTTGCCATGGCATATCTCTGCCGATTTAAAACATTTTAAAGAAATCACACAAGGTGGTGTGGTGATCATGGGCCGCAAAACGCTTGAGTCCATGGGTCGTGCTCTACCGAACCGTGTGAACTGGGTGATTACCCGTGACATTAACTGGCATTTTGACGGCGTAAAAATTGCGTATTCAATTGAAGATGCTTTAAATGCTGCTTTAGAAGATGCCAAAAACACCGAAAAGCAAGCTTTATTCATTATTGGTGGTGGTGAAATCTTTAAGCAAACCTTATCGATTGCAGACCGTCTTGAGCTCACTCATGTTGACTTAGATGTACAAGGTGATGCACATTATCCAACAATACCGAGTGAATTTCACAAAACTGCAAGCGAACAGCAAGTAGATGAAAAATCAGGAACTTCATTCGAATTTGCCACTTATAAAAAATAATTTTCTGGTCGCCTATGCACAATATCGGAACACGTGAATTTATTATCGCCCTCCTCTTCGGCGCTTTACATAGTTTATTCACGTTGTTTATTGTGCTTTCCAGCATTTGGGTATGCTTAGCCCTATGGGTCCAACAACCTTTTGGCTGGTTAGGCAGCCGTATTATTATTGGCATATGGATTGCCTTTGCTTTAAGTATGGCGGGCTTATATTTTAATGGGCATATTATTAGCCGTCGTACAGACGTTTTAATCTACCTATTAGCTTTTGCCTGCTCTTTAGTTTGGTACTTTTCGATTACTGCACGTCAAGACCGTGACTGGAACCCTGAAGTTGCCAATATGCTAAGTTACGAAAAACACGGCGATGTTATTACTTTGCATAATGTCCGTAACTTCAACTGGCATCCTGATGGAACCTATGATGTCCGCTGGGAAACCCGTACTTTTGACCTGAACCAGTTAAATGGCATAAATATCATTACCTCTTACTGGATGGGGCCACAAATTGCCCATACGCTAGTCAGTTTCGAATTTAAAAATCAACAACCTTTAGTTTTTTCGATCGAAATTCGAAAAGAAAAGACTGAAGAGTTTTCAGCAATTGGCGGCTTCTTTAGAAAATATGAACTGAGCTTAATTGCATCTGATGAAAAAGATATTGTCTACACGCGTAGCAATATCCGTAAAGAGCAAGTTTATAATTTTCCGGTCAATATGCCTCGCTCGGAGCAAAAAGCGCTCTTTTTAGAATATCTTAAAAAAGCAGATGAACTACGTGCAGAACCAAAGTGGTACAATACGCTCACAAGTAATTGTACAACTTTAATTTTTGATATGGTTCAAGCCATTAACCCATATCAGCTTCCTAAAGATTATCGGTTAATTGCCTCTGGTTACTTACCTAATTATTTATATGATCTTAAAGCACTCGATCAAAATATTAGCTTGAAACAGTGGTACCAAATTGCACACATTAACCCACGTACTGAACATTTTGAACAATTTGCAGACCAAAGCAGTGAGCATTTCTCTCAAATTGTTCGACAGGGTTTACCTAAAGTAAAATGAAATAAGTAATGCACTTTTCTTTACTTTTTTATACACGCTTTACTTTGTAATCTAACTAGATAAACCCTATTGTAATAGGCAGGAAATAGAGGAAAAAACAATGCAACAGGCATTATTTGGCGGCGGCTGTTTTTGGTGCGTCGAAGCCGTATTTTTACAAATACGTGGTGTAGAAAAAGTAACAAGTGGTTATGCTGGTGGGCATACAACTCATCCAACTTATGAGCAAGTATGTCAAGGTGACACTCAGCATGCTGAAGTGGTCCTTATCGACTTTGATGAACAACAAGTTACATATTCTCAGTTACTTGATGTGTTCTTTGCAACGCATGATCCAACGACTTTAAACCGCCAAGGTAATGATATTGGTACTCAATACCGCTCTGTTATTTACTATTTTAATGAAGAGCAAAAGCAGGCAGCAGAACACACCATTCAGACGTTAAAAGATGACGATCTTGATATTGTGACTGAATTATCTCCTGCTCCTACGTTCTATCCAGCAGAAGACTATCATCAAAATTACTATGAAAAGAACCCTTCACAAGGTTACTGCAACTTTGCAATTCCACCTAAGCTGTTAAAGTTACATAGTAAATTCCAACATCTCATGAAAAATTAATAAATGAGAAAATAAAAAAGCAACCGAATTGGTTGCTTTTTTATTATGTGAAACTAGATTTTAGTTTTCACTTACAAAGGCAATATCGCTCAGTCCGGCTTCACTGGCGCGAGACATTACCTGAGCAACAGTATCGTACTTCGACTCTTTATCAGCGCGAAGTTGAACTGTCGGTTTAACCGCACCTTGACCTGCTTCTTGGAAACGTTTTTGAAGCTCATCAAGACTAATTACTTGAGTATCCCAAGCCACTTCACCATTTGCATTGATACTAATCGTAATTGCTTTTGGTGGTGGATCAATAATTTCAGCAGTTGTTTTAGGAAGCGTTAATGGAATCGATGGGTTGGCAACTGTTGCTGTGACCAAAAAGATGATCATTAACACCAACATAATGTCGATTAGCGGAATGAGATTCATCTCATTCATGCCACTATCGTGGTCTTCACCCAATTGAAAAGCCATTAAGCTTGACCTCCAACATAACTTTGCTGTGCAGTTTTAACATCAGACTTTACAGTTGAGTCTTGCTGCAACATGGTGTCGATTAACAAACTGTGTGCTTGATCTTGTAAATCATGAGCAAGGCCACGATTCGCACGTACACAAATGTTATAAGCCAATACCGCTGGAATCGCAACTGCAAGACCAAGACCAGTCATAATAAGTGCTTCACCTACTGGTGTAGCCACTTGAGCTAAACCTGCCTGTCCGCTCTTACCAACGGCAACTAACGCGTGGAAAATACCCCATACTGTACCAAACAAACCAACGAATGGTGCAATTGAAGCAATTGTTCCTAAAACTGAAATACCTTTATCAGCATTGGCTTTCTCAGCAGAAATCTGACGCAATAATGCTTGCTCTGCAACTGCTTTACGTTGTTCAAAACTCAAAGGTTGTAACTTTGCTTTGAGCGAAGTAATAGCCTGAGAGAGTTGAGCATAAGCTTGTTGTTTTAGTTGGCGAGTCCCCATCAAACGTAAGATGAAAACTGTCCAAGTAGCAATCGACATTGCCAATAAGATGAAATACAGGGTTTTACTCACTGCATCTGCATGTTGCCAATAGATTGAAAAGTTCATATTCGAACTCCTGATTAAGGTTAGCCGTTGGGACTCAAATTCGTTTAAGGGGTTAAGTCAAACGGTTGCTCTGCTTTAATTGGATAAGCAACACCGTTTTCCATATAAGGTTTAAATTTTGCACTACGTACAGCGCGGACTACCTTGTCATCTAGACTTGGAATACCGCTGCTACGGGTTACGCGCACGTTAGTAATCTTGCCTTTCTCATCGGCTTCAATAAGTACAACAACCGAGCGTGCTTCGCCCTGTAAATCTTTTGGTGAAACAGTCAAACGTGGTGAGCGGCTCCACTGTACACCCGAACCGCCAATTGAAACGCGTTTTGGCGATGGATCTGGAGCAGGTTGAGCTTTAGGTGCTTCTTGAACCACTGGCTTTGGCTTTTCAACGACTTTTTCAGTCACAGTAGTCGTTGGCGTTACTATTTTTGGTTCAACTTTAGGTTCTGTTTTTACTGTTTCTTTAGGTGTTTCAGCCTTTTTGACCTGCTGAATTTTTTCCACTTTCTTAGGTGGAGTTACAGGTTTCTCGACAACTTTAACCTCTTTCACTTCTTTTTTAGGTTCCGGCTTTTTAGGCGGTTCTTTTGGTTTTGGTGGTAAAGGTTTTGGTTGCTCTTGAATTTTTACAAAGCGGACTTGTAAAGGTTTCTTTTCAATTGGCTTTAGTTCAGCAGGCTTAATGTGGCTGACTGCCCATAAGACCCCGATATGACCAATTGCAACCGCAATTAGTGCCGTGATGACTTTCTTTTTCATCGGATTGGGAGAGTTTAAGGCTGCGGAAGATTGACTCATAAGAATCTAATTACCTAATGGATGATGATTTCGGTTTTCAATTTATAGAAACGATTTCAAACATCGGATAGAACAATAAAGTGCCACAATAATAAATGAGAAGTGTTTTCATTTGCAACTACTTTTTTATGAAAACATTCCTCATTATCGCGAGGTCTAACTTGATAAAGTGATATCACCTTAGTTTTCTCATGCTTAGACAACGCACTAAAATTTGTAAGTTCCCTATTTTCACTTATCAGATCGCGCTCAGCTTAAAAAATAATTAAGTAGCTAGATATTAAAAGTATTCTATAGAGCAACAGACTCTAGTTATGTTATAACATTTTAAATTTATTTTAGCCATAAAAAAAGCACGCTCAAAAGCATGCTTTTAAAGGAATATAAGTTGTTAGAAAACAACAGTCTTATTGCCATCTACAATAATTCGGTCTTCTAAATGCCATTTAACAGCACGAGCTAATACATTACGTTCAACATCTTCGCCAAGCTCACGTAACTGCTCAACATTATAATCGTGGCTCACACGTTCAACGTCTTGCTCAATAATTGGGCCTTGGTCTAGGTCAGCAGTCACATAGTGAGCTGTTGCACCAATCAACTTTACACCTTTTTCATATGCTTGCTTGTATGGGTTTGCGCCCACAAAAGCAGGTAAGAATGAGTGGTGAATATTGATAATTTTCATTTCCCATTTAGAAACGAAATCTTCACTTAAAATCTGCATGTAACGCGCTAGAACTAACAAGTCATTGCCTTGCATCATTTCATGAATTTGAGCATAAGCTTCTGCTTTATTGTCTTTGGTTACTTTAATGACTGTAAATGGAATACCAAAGTTTTCAACCGCTTCACGTAAATCTTCGTGGTTAGAAATTACGTGGGTAATTTCACACGGTAAAGAACCACGTGCATGACGCCACAATAGCTCAAGCAAAGCATGGTCAACTTTAGAAACTAAAATACCAACCTTTTTAATATCATTAACAAAAGCAAGACGCCATTGCATGCCATAACGTTCCGCTACATTTGCTGCGAAAGTCTGAATTAAAGCATCTTTACGAGACTGTAAATGATCAAGTTCAAATTCAACACGCATGAAATAACGTCCGCCTTGAGCTTCCGTCGCATACTGATCAAGCGCGGTAATGTTTGCACCCTGATGGTACAAAAAGCTCGATACAGCCTGTACGATCCCAGGCTTGTCTTCACAAGTAATCAGTAAACGGGCTGTATTGGCAGTGGTCATATTCATTTGGTTAATATCACTTAATTGAGACAAAATTTTGATAAGCCGAGTATTCTAGCGCTCTAAATAAACAAGCACAACTATTCATCTTTTAGGGATGATAAGCTGGCAAAAAGATCCGAAGGTCCAAGCGACTCCAATAATTGCTCATAAGTTGCGCGGCTTTCACCCATTAAATAAGGGCCTTCTAAAAAAACCATTTGACGTAAAGCTTGCCAAACCCATTTTTCTTCAAGGTGGTTATTGTCACTAATGTGTCCGGACATATATAGAAAGTTGGTCCAGTTGGTTAAGACAATCCAGAGGTTAATAATGAGCGCTTCAATTTCCGAAGGTGTCATTTTCATAAGCCCAGCATCAACAAAGGCCTGATAAATTCTTTGCCCTTGCTGCATGACCTGCCCTGCGAATCGAGGATAGATCTTTTTAAAGTCTTCGTTACTTTCAACTAAATGATAAACATCGCGGTGGATAAAACGATAGTTCCATAGCTGACCACTGAGCACCTGAAAATAATTAATTTTATCATTGGTCGTTAATGGTCTGTCCTCAGGTAAAGAGAGCATTTCTAAAGTCTCGACCTGATATTGGTGCATTAATTCCTTAATGATTTCATGCTTGTTTCGAAAGTGATAATACAAGTTTCCAGGACTAATCCCCAACTCTGCAGCAATATGATTGGTAGTGACAGACCGTTCGCCACGCTCATTAAAAAGCTGCAAACTGATTTGTAAAATCCGGTCTTTTGTCTTCAGAGCTTTAGGTAGAGACATTTTAATAACCTTCGTTAATTCATATGGTTAAGACTTGCACACAGAAACCAACTTGACTCTTTAGAGTATTTACTCTAAAAAATAAGTATATCAGTATATTTGGTAAGTACCGATGAACAGTCAAACAAAAACAAATCCAGAGACTCAGGTTCCTTATGATGTTAAGCATTTACATGATTTGCTTGAGCAGCAAAAGATTGCCTACTTACGTCATCCGGTACCCACTGCTAAAGAGCGTATTGATCGTTTAGCCCGTCTTAAAAGAGTCTTGGTAAAATATCAAGATCAGATTGCCGAAGCAATTAACCTTGATTATGGCAATCGTGCCATTATGGAAACCAAAATTGGTGAGTTACTTACCTGTCTTGAACAAATCAAGTATTACAGTAAGAACCTGACCGGATGGATGAAACCATCAAAACGCCATATCAGTGTATTACATCAGCCAGCAAAAGGTTGGGTACAATATCAACCAATGGGTGTTATTGGCATTATTACACCTTGGAACTATCCATTACTACTTTCCGTTGGCCCACTCATCTGTGCTTTGGCAGCTGGTAACCATGCCATGATCAAAATTTCGAGTGCTTCTCCAAATTTTGGACAAGTTCTTGAAAATGCACTTTCTGAAGCTTTTCCACAAGAATTGGTTGCTGTGGTTAATGGCGGTGGTGTGATCTCTGATGCGTTTAGTCACCTGCCTTTTGACAAAATGATTTTCACAGGCTCGACTTCTGTCGGTAAAACAGTCATGGCGGCTGCAGCTCAAAACCTTGTGCCAGTCATTCTTGAGTTGGGTGGTAAATCCCCTGCGCTTGTACATGCTTCCGTAGACATGAAAGATGTCGCACAGCGTATTGCTGTGGGTAAATTATGGAATGCAGGCCAAACTTGCGTTGCGCCAGACCATATTTTCTTGCCGCGTGGTAAAACTGCCGAGTTCATTGAAAACTTTAAATTGATTGTGGCTGGAATGTATCTTCATTTCCGTAACAATCAAGACTACACTTCTATTATTAATGATAAGCAGTACAACCGTATTCAAGGCTATCTAGAAAATGCCCGTGATCAGGGTGCTCGTATTATTGAAATTAATCCTCAAAATGAAATTTTAGATGATGTCCGCAAAATTGCACCGACTCTGGTTACTGGTGTAACAACTGCAATGGATATTATGCAAAATGAAATTTTTGGTCCTGTTCTACCAATTTTAGAATATGACCAAATAGAAGAAGTCATCGAATTTATTAATAGTCGACCACGTCCTTTAGCAATGTATTATTTTGATTATGATCAGGCACGCGCTGATTATATCTCTCAACATACTCATTCAGGGCATTTCGGAATTAACATGGTGATTACCCATGTAGCACAAGATGATTTACCTTTTGGCGGTATTGGTGCGTCAGGTATGGGTAAATATCACGGACCGGAGGGCTTTTTTGGGCTTTCGCATGAACGTTCGGTCATGTCAAATCCAAAACTTTATAGCTTGAAATATATTCTTCCACCGTTCAATAAACCGATTCATCGCTTCATTTCGAAAACCTTGTTGCGTTAACTGATCAAGGCATGATCTGTTATACTAGATCATGCCTCGTTTTTACCAATTTCGCTTGTCTTTTAATCGTATTTTTGGTATAAAACGCCCCTTGAATGAATTCATCCGTTTACATTTAGTATGACTGGCCACAGATTTGCTGTTGGCTAAATCAATGGAGTTACACCATGTCTAAGGTTTGCCAAGTTACCGGCAAGCGTCCAGTCGTTGGTAACAACGTCTCACACGCCAACAACAAAACCAAGCGCCGGTTCGAGCCGAACCTGCACCACCACCGTTTCTGGTTAGAAAGCGAAAAACGTTTTGTACGTCTTCGTTTAACCACTAAAGGTATGCGTATTATTGACAAATTGGGTATCGAAAAGGTTGTTGCAGACCTTCGTGCTCAAGGTCAAAAGATCTAAGGAGTCTGAGCAATGCGTGATAAGATTCGCCTCGTTTCTTCAGCTGGTACAGGTTACTTCTATACCACGACTAAAAACAAACGTACTATGCCGGAAAAAATGGAAATCAAAAAATTTGATCCAAAAATCCGTCAACACGTGATTTTCAAAGAAGCTAAAATCAAATAATTTTAGCCTCGAAAAAAACGACTTCTTTATGAAGTCGTTTTTTTTTGCATTTTTTTTATACCTGCCTTTTTGTTAAACTTTCCACATATTCCGCCTTGGCATTTTTTATGCTTGTCTTTAGCCTAACTCACGTAAAAGGAGTTTTTAGTGCCGCATGACGTAGATTTAATTATTTTACTTGCTGTTGGTTTCGGCGTTGCCCTGTTTTTTGGCTATATTGCCGCCCGACTACGACTTCCCCCTCTTATTGGCTATCTCATTGCCGGAATTATTATTAGTCCTAATACTCCTGGTGTTGAAGCAGATATTCATCTTGCAAACCAACTTGCTGAACTCGGTGTAATGTTCCTCATGTTTGGCGTTGGTATGCATTTTTCCTTAAATGATCTTTTACTTGTTCGCCGCATTGCCTTACCAGGTGCAATCTTACAGATTGCTGTTGCAACTTTACTGGGTATTGGCGTTTCAATGTTATGGGGCTGGAGCTTTGGCTCCGCACTCGTTTTTGGCTTAAGCCTGTCATGTGCGAGTACAGTTGTATTATTAAAAGCTTTAGGAGACCGTGGCCTTCTAGATTCTGTAAACGGCAAAATTGCTGTGGGCTGGCTGTTAGTTGAAGATTTAGTCATGGTACTTGTTTTAGTACTTCTTCCAGCTACAGCTGTTTTACTCGGCGGAAAAGCTCCAGCAGGCGCAGAAGGTAACATCTGGCTAACTCTTGGAATCACCCTATTAAAGGTTATTGGCTTTATTGCCTTTATGCTGATTGTCGGTAAGCGCGTTGTACCTATTATTATGCAGTTTGTTGCTCGCTTAGGTTCAAGAGAGCTTTTTACACTTACTGTAGTCGCTGCGGCTGTATCGATTGCCTATGGTTCTTATGCCATCTTCGGGGTTTCAATGGCATTAGGGGCATTCTTTGCCGGAATGGTCGTTAAAGAATCAGATTTTAGTCATCGCGCAGAAGAAGAAACGCTACCACTACGTGAAATTTTTTCGATTTTATTTTTCGTTTCAGTAGGAATGTTGTTTGATCCACATATCCTTATTGAACGTCCACTACATATCTTGGCTGTTATCGCGATTATTATGGTGGGTAAAACACTTGCTGCAATGGCCTTAGTTTTATTCTTCCGCTATCCAATCAATACTGCTTTAACAGTCGGGGCCAGCCTTGCTCAAATTGGTGAGTTTTCATTTATTTTAGCTACCCTTGGTGTCTCTTTAGGTCTATTAACTTTAGAAGCTCAAAACCTGATTTTAGCAGGCGCTTTATTCTCAATTACACTGAACTCTTTCATCTTCTCGGCAATTGAGCCGGTACAACGTTGGATTCGTGAACGCTCTCATTTAGCACGACTTCTTGAACGTAGTGGCGACCCATTAGCCATGCTGCCAGATGAAGTCGATCAATCTTATCTACGCGATCAAGTGGTGATTATAGGGTATGGTGGCGTTGGACGACGTATTACTGAAAATTTAATTAATCAAAATATTAAAGTCGTAATTGCAGAAGAGAATCGTGAAATCGTAGAAAAACTACGTCAGGCAAATATTGCAGCTGTAAGTGGTGTAGCAACCGAACCTGGCGTTTTAATTCAAGCACATATCATGCACGCACGACTCTTGGTAATTTCACCTATGGATATTTTAGATATTCATCGGATTGTAGATATTGCGAAGCAATTGAACCCTCAAATTCAGGTTTTAATTTGTGCAGAAAGTAAAGAAGAAGCCGCAGTGATTAGAGACGAACACATTGGTGAAGTATTCTATGCGAAAGAAGAAATGGCTAAGAATATGAGCCATCATATTTTAAATCAAATCGAACTTGCGCATCAGTCCACACATCATTAATGCATACAAAAAAAGCGTACTCAAGAGTACGCTTTTTTTAACTTAAGAATTTAGGCTGCTCATCCACAACTTCAGCCTGCCATTCATTGACCTGCTTTTCTAACAGCCCAAACAAAGCAGCTTGAATCATATGTTGTGCAACTATAGGCGTCTGTTCACCTAATATTGCCTTTAGTTCATCACTAAACTGAATTTTAACCAAGGGCTCTTTTTCAGAACCAGCATTACGCAAGGCGAGCTCACCACCTTCTAGTTGGACTAATTCCAACACTGCTTCTTGATTTCCAAATAACTCTTTCAATTGCTGTATAGACATATACTTCCTCCATGTTTCAACATGGTGGCAAAGCACCCTTGCACTTTGCATCTCTCGTCTTATTTATATAGGCGCACTGGGATTAAATTTCAAGCGCTCAGATAGTTTAATTTTAGAACTCGACCATTTCGTTACGAAAACCATCAATTAAATGACTTAACTCTCTATGCCATTCACGCAAAATTTTCACATCAGGTAACCATGATTGTGGTCCCTGAGTCACTTTAATGATCAAATTAGAAGAAGTTTCTTCTTCCGGTGTCGGTTCAGTTGGTTCCGGTGCATATTGGCACATACGGTAAGCACGTTTTAATTCTGCAACGAAGCCATCTTTTGCCAATTGCTGCAAAACAGAAACTTCCGGAGAAACTTGTCCTTTTGCCGCCATATGCTCTTCAATAGATTTTAATGTCGGTTGCAAGTCATTTAAACGGTAATAACGTACCAATTCTTGCAAAAATGCCAACATCGCACCATGTAAATGAAATACAGCTGCTTCACGATACGCTTGTACCTGCTGTACATGATCAGTTTGCTCTGCTTGTTGACACGCTAGGCGTGCAAAATAGAGTTTTTGATTGGTACGATCGGCATGATAACGAGCAACACGTGACATAACTAAACTTTCCTGTTCTAAAATTGCCATCTATATGGCTATTCTTAGCTTAACGACTCCATTGATAAAATCAACGTTATTTATGGTAAATCCAGAGAGACTTGATAAATTTTACGTTTAGCCGGAACTTTCAACTGTCGCTTCATAGGACGCACATTACTTAGAACCCAAGCAAAATATCCTTCACTCCAACCAGAGGCACATGCAGGTTCAATCTCATCGTTTCGCCAAACATGAATAGAATCAACATCAACCAAAGCGACGGCGACTCCCTTTTCTTCATCACCATCATTTATTAAAAAATTTTGGTTCTCAACAATGAATAGATCTTTAAGAGGCAGCTGTGCAGGGACCCATGAACGAACTTCAAGTGTTTTTATTCCCTGAGCTATACGTGTTCCATTTGGAGCAACCACAGAAAGAGCTAAAAATTGTTGCATAAAAGCCTTACTCTTCAGCTGCCTTAACCCGAATACCGTAACCTTTTACTTTAAGTGTATTTAGACCTTTAATTGCTTTAATGGCTTCACGCGGATTTGGCATTTCGACAAAGCCAAAGCCCTTTGATTTACCCGTATCTTTATCAGTTACAACGACACAAGACTCAACTTTACCATAAGCTTTAAACAGCTCTAAAACTTCAGCTTCAGTCACTGAACGATCTAAATTACGAACTAATATTTTCATTTTCCAACCTTCATTGACCATCAAAAGAAAGGCCAATATACATTTGAGTATTCACAGTGTCTTATACAGTAATTTAGTCAAGATCAATACCAAAACCTAAGTTTACTGTTCGTGAAGTATTCCATTGTTTTTTGGCAAATGGCTGTGGCACCTGACGATGAATTTTTGCCTGAACCAAATGGGCAGGTAAATCATTTAGAAAATAGCTTTCGATTTTGCGGCCTTGTTCGTCATACGTGTCTTGTGACCATGTATTGAGATTTTGCTTCGTCAAAATCAATTCATTTTCCGCACGCGTTAATGCAACATACAATACTCTGCGCTCTTCTTCGACTTCATCAAAATCGCCCTGTGCACGCGCATAGGGATATTGGTTTGGTGAGACATGTGGCACATAACACACTTTCTGTTCTGCACCTTTAGCGGAGTGAATTGTAATTAGGGTCACTAAATCATCATCACCCGCTTTTTCAATTTCAGAAATTGAAATTGGTTCAAGCACATATTCTTCAAGAAACTCACCAAGAGATGCATGTTTACGCGCAAGTTGTTTAACCAAGTCAAAATCCCTAACTCGACGTGACCAGTCTTTAGTTTTATAGTTTTGCTCTAACTGTTCACTTAATGCATCAAGTGCTAGACCAATGCTTGCCTCAACATGCTGCTGTAACACATCAAGCTGTTTCAAAATCAAAATGGCCTGTAAAGGAACTTTTCCATGACGCTCCAAACGCTGACAACGCTCTTCGACCTCACTAATGCTCATTAACTCTTGCGCTAACTTGCTGGCACCCACATCTCCAATACCATCCCATAAGGTTAAAAAGCGCATCCAAGCCAAGTCATCCTGCGGGTTACTCACAATACGCAATAAACTGAGCACATCCTTTACATGCGCTGATTCAAGTAACTTTACGCCACCAATAAAACGATACGGAATTTCAGCGGCAATAAATGCACCTTCTAAATAGCGTGCGCTGTAACCAGAGCGGACTAACACCATATGGTCGTACCAATTTGCGCCCTGTTGGTGTCGCTCTATTAAGTCTTGTGCAATCCAGTTGGCTTCTTCAAATTCATTACCAAACAAATGGAGTTGTGGCTTTTGTCCTTTGCCACGATGTGCCTGTAACTGTTTTTGGTAATCGATTGGACTGTGAGCGAGTAACCAATTTGATAAATCTAATATTTCTTGAGTCGAGCGATAATTCAGATCTAAAGTATGAATAACAGCATCAGGAATACGTTCTTTAAAAGAATGAATGTTTTCAAAATCGGCCCCACGGAAACCGTAAATCGACTGGGCGTCATCTCCCACACAAAATAATTTCACCTTACCAATCAGTGGCTGCAAAAGTGCCCACTGTAAAGGGTTGGTATCTTGCATCTCATCAACTAACAAAGCTTGGCAGAAACCAGCAACCCAGTTCGTCAGTGCTTCCGAGTTTTGTAAATGAACAGCGACGATCGACAAAATGTCATCATAGTCTAAAAAATTACGCTCTCTTTTACGCTGTTCATAGGTTTTCATTAACTCAGCAATTTGTGATTTATATTCATATGCTTCAGGTAATTGCTTGAGTAACGCTTCAGAAAGCTTAGATTGCGTATTTCGGGCATAAGAATATAAATCACACAGCTCTGCCGCTTTAGGCAAAACATTATCTTTGTCTTTGCCTCTCAATAAGCGAAACATGAGTAACTGATCATCACGATCAATAATACTAAATTGGGTTAAACCAAACGCTTGCGGATTACGACGCAATAAATACATGCAAAAGGTATGGAAAGTGGATGCACGAAGACCTTTGGCTTGTGCCCCAACATGCTGTTCAACCCTTGCAACAATTTCACTCGCAGCTCGGCGCGTGAACGTTAAAATCTGAATTTGATTTGCAGGTAAACCTTGATCAATTAAATAAGCTGCGCGAGCAACAATAGTTTTTGTCTTGCCACAACCCGCTCCAGCCAAAACCAGACAGTTTTGAGCCGTAGTCGTCGCTGCTTTTTTTTGCTGAGCATTTAATTCATTAATTAACTTTGCAAGACTCATAACACATATCGCTAAAACACCAAGGCTTAGTTTAACAGACCCATGCCATGAGATGGACCTTCGCTCACTAAAAACAAAAAAGAGCACCCTAAGTGCCCTTTTGTTCGTTATTTATTTTAAGAAACTGTTTTTGAGCTAGAAGGTAAATGCTTAATCGCAGAAGCGAGTCCTAAAAAGTTAATACCCTGAAATAAAATATCTACTGCCAAAAACATTCCTAACACCCAAAACGGAGAATCTTTAGAAACTAAAATTAAAATACCTGTAGCGAGGGTTAATAATCCTGAAAATAAGGTCCAGCCCCACCCTGCAATTGGTCTTAGTAAAAATGCATTTATAGTGCGGATTACACCCGCAATAATCAGAGCAATTGATAATAAGCTTGTTAAAACCACAGCCGTAGTAACAGGCGTAGAAAATGCATAATAGCCTGCCATTAAATACAGCACTCCAAAAAGTGCCCACAGCCATCGGCTACCGCCTTTAAATACACTTAAGGCAGCAATTAAATGCAGTACACCGCCCACCATCATTAAAATACCAAACAGAAAAACAACCGAAAATGTGGCAAATGGCAGTGAGCTAAATAACACCAAACCAAAAATAATGAGCACAAAGCCTAATATTAGATACCATTTACGATCAGCATGTAGCTGATTACGAACCAAATCATTACCTACAGTTTTCATGACGGCGACTCTTATTATCAGGTATTAGGAAGTTTATATAATGTCATTATAGTGATGCACTTCACATTTATTGTCTGTATAAGATGTGCATCGTTTATTAACAATTGATGTGGATAAAACAGTATTTATCCACAATTTTATTTCAGCCACCCCACTTCTTGAGCTGTTGGTAAACCTATGACGGTTTCTTGTAAATCACTTGGCATTTTGCTGGTCTGCTCAGATAATGGTGTTCGACCACCCATGATTTCTGCTCGCTTTTGTGGATAAAGAGGTACTTTTTCAGGTTGTGCATATCCTAATGGATATATGGGCTGACCTGTTTTTAAATCATATTTATCTTTTGCCCCAAAGCCATGCAATAGCTCATGAACGATTACAACCTGATTTTGTAGTGCTTGTCCACGTGTAGCAAACAAATTAACACTACCAATACGGCCCTTTTCTAAAGCAGTCGAATGCACCAAAACTTTTTGATAATTGGGATCGTAATAATTTAAATAAAGTTTGAGTGATGCTCCATTATCTTCAGGCTGTTGTTGTCGCCAGGCATAAAAACGAAACTTTAAACTCCACCAAACCACATGAAAAATACCAGCATTTTGTGGCACCTCAGGTGGACGCTGCTGTAACTGTTGCCCCAAACGTATTTCAAAGTTTGCTGATTGCCCCCGATAATGTTGCGACCATTCACTTAAATAGCTTTTAAGCGTCTGGAAATCAGTGTTTTGTAACTGATGAATATAAGCTTGTGTGGTTTGTAAGCCATCTGCATTTATTGGGTGCAATACCACCACAATAGGCTGATTCCAGTCTTGGTTTTGGTCACGCCACGCTTGAACTGCAACGATTAATAAAACAATTAATAGACATAAAATCCGAATGTTTTTCCACATTCTTTTTCCCCATAAAAACTAATATTTTCTTTTATTGTTGTAGATGAAAAAAATGCTAGCTGAGCTAGCATTTTTTATCTGTCTTATTTAGCCTTCAATCCATTTACCGTCTTGGTAAATTAGGCTCCATTTAGTTTGTTTACCTTCTGGTGTTTCAGAACCCACATATTGTGATTGGTTCTTACGACTAAACTTCACAATGGTTGGATTACCTTCAGGGTCTACATCTGGAGCTTGTAAAATAAACTGGTATTTTGGATCAAGTTGATCAGCTACGCTACGAAGCTCAGCAACTTTTGGTGCACGTGTTTCACGAATTTTCGGGAACTTACTTGCAGCCAAGAACAGACCAGCCGCGCCATCACGTAACACAAAATAATCATCATGCTTGGTTGAACGCAAATGTTCCATCTTGATTGGTTCTACACGTGGTGGTGCAGGTTGACCATTTTTCAAGACTTTACGAGTATTGTCACAGCTTGTACAAGCGAAATACGGACCAAAACGGCCAGTTTTAAGCTGCATTTCACCATCACATTTATCACATGGAATGGTTGGGCCATCATAACCTTTGATCTTGAACTCGCCTTCTTCAAGCTCATAGCCATCGCAATCCGGGTTGTTACCACAAACATGTAACTTACGGCCACCATCAATGACGTAGCTGTCCATTGCCGTGCCACATTTCGGACAACGATGTTTTGACATCAAGTCTGCTGTTTCAGCACTATCGTCATCAGATAACGCTGCTAAAGACTCAACTGGCGTTAAGTTCAAGGTCCCTTTACAGCGTTCTTTAGGTGGCAAGTTATAGCCTGAACACCCTAAGAATACGCCTGTAGTGCCCGTACGAATCTGCATTGGACGTGAACATTCAGGGCAATGTACTGCTGGTACTTCAACTGGCTGATTACGACGCATTCCCTGCTCACCTTGAGCATTGGTCAAACGCTTTTTAAAATCACCATAGAATGTGTCTAACAATTCTTTCCAGTTACGCTCACCCGTTGCTACACGGTCCAACTGACCTTCTAAATCTGCTGTAAATGCATAATTCATTAGGTTATTAAAACTTTCATCAAGACGATCTGTTACGATCTCACCCATTTTCTCGGCAAAGAGACGGCGATTTTCTAACTTAACGTAACCACGTTCTTGAATCGTAGAAATAATGGCAGCATAAGTCGACGGACGACCAATACCACGTTTTTCAAGTTCTTTTACTAAAGATGCTTCAGTAAAACGAGCTGGTGGTTTGGTAAAATGCTGACTTGGATCTAGCTTTTCTAGCTTTAAAATTTCACCCACTTTAATTGCAGGTAAAATGATATCGTCATCAGATTTGTTGGCACCACGAACTTTAGTAAAGCCATCAAATACAAGCGTACGGCCTTTTGCCTTTAACTCCACATTGCCAGCTTCAACTGTTAAAGTTGAAGATAAATATTCTGCCGGAGTCATTTGGCAAGCTACGAACTGACGCCAAATTAAATCATATAAACGCTGAGCATCACGCTCTACACCAGCAAGTTGATCACCAGTCAGCGCAACATTTGATGGACGAATAGCTTCGTGGGCTTCTTGAGCACCTGCTTTATTACCATAGCGATTTGGCTTAGCTGGTAAATATTTTTCGCCATATTGGCTTTCAATATGCGCACGTACCATACTTACAGCATCATCACTCAAAAACGTTGAGTCAGTACGCATATAAGTAATGAAACCAGCTTCATACAAGCGCTGCGCCAACATCATGGTTTTCTTTACAGAGAAACCTAAACGTGTACTTGCAGCCTGTTGCAAAGTCGACGTGATGTATGGGGCGCTTGGATTCACCTTAGTTGGTTTATCTTCACGCTGGGCAACTTTATATTCAGCACCTTTTAATACATCTAACAGGGCATCTGTTTCAGCTTTATTTTTTAATTTAAGCGTTTTACCCGCCTGTTTAACAGCCTCAAGACGAATGTCATCTTTTTTAGCTTTAGTGTCTGCAAAGACTTGCCAATATTCTTCTGGAATAAAAGCACGAATTTCACGTTCACGTTCAACAACAAGCTTTACCGCTACAGACTGTACACGACCTGCCGATAAACCACGGGCAATCTTTTCCCATAATAATGGCGAAACCATGAAGCCTACTACACGGTCCAAGAAACGACGTGCTTGTTGTGCATTAACACGGTTTAAGTCGAGACGTGTTGGCTGTTTAAATGCTTCTTGAATGGCATTTTTAGTAATTTCGTTAAATACCACACGATGATAACGGCTATCGTCACCACCAATCACTTCGCGTAAGTGCCAAGCGATTGCTTCCCCTTCTCTATCCAAGTCCGTTGCGAGATAGATTGCATCTGCATCTTTAGCAAGTTTCTTGAGTTCAGCAACAACATTTTCCTTGCCAGGCAGAACTTCGTAATGCGCTTGCCATCCATGTTCCGGATCGACGCCCATACGATTGATTAAAGCCTGATTCGCTTTTTGTTCTTTTTCAGCCTCAGTGAGTTTTGTCCGGGCAGCCGGCTTTTTCTCTGTTGATTTACTGCCGCCTGTTGGCAAGTCACGTACGTGACCTACAGAAGACTTAACAATGTACTGCGAACCTAAATATTTGTTGATGGTTTTCGCTTTGGCAGGCGACTCCACAATCACTAAGGCACGTTTATGTGCAGCAGAGGCAGAAGATGCTGTGCTTTGAGATGCAGAGCGCGAGGTATTCGCCATATAAAATGTTATTCCTATACCAATAAATTTAAAAATCAGGCTTCAGCCAAGGCCAACAGATAAGCCTTCATCTCATCTAATTGCGTAGCTTTCAGGTCCGATTCCTCATCCCAATAAAGGCCTACACAGTTTGCCTGCATATCAATAGCATAAATCCCTTTTAATGCAATGGGAGAATCATTAAATTTCTCATCGCCTTGCACAACTTTTAATTTTCCGTCTATAACGCGAGCACGCATGAGCGGTAAACGAGCATCGGGGATCAATACACTATAGTAAGCAACCATGCTGGCACGCTTTTCAGTTGCCATCGGGACATGTGTCCATTCAGGTGCAGCAATTACGCGTGGATGTAGTCCCATTTTGCGGGCTTTGTCTCGCATAATTCCCAGCGCCTTTTCACGTGGACTCACTCTTAAACCAAAAATGGAGCCTAGCACGAAAAGAACAATGATAACGGTAACCCAAATTCCGATATTGTCCATAGCAAAACCTATTAATCTCTTTTATTAGAGTTGCATAAGCTGACCAGAAAACGCAAGTTACATCATAAAAATAATGTCCAATTAACCGACAAGGCTAAAAACTACAACATTTCCTCATAGATATTTTTAACAATCTAGGCAGAATATTTAGGCGCTCTTTTCAGTTTCAAGAGTAGTTAACTTACCAAACTGATCCAGATGCGCATCTCCCCACGTTTTTAAAGCAAGAAGTATCTGCTCAAGCCCGCGCCCTAAATCAGTTAGACAATATTCCACTTTAGGAGGCACTTGAGGATAAACCTCACGATGAATAATGCCATCTTGTTCTAACTCCCGAAGCTGATTGGTCAGCATTCTTTGTGTAATGCTTGGAACTCGTTTACGAATTTCATTAAATCGTAAAGTTCCTTCATTTAATAAATGCCAAAGAATGACACATTTCCATTTGCCATCAATCAAACTGATTGCGGCCTCAACTGAACAACCTGGTGAGCAGTCAAAACTTGAATGTCGAGCTTTTGCCATTTTACAGTATCCTTTTTGACACTATGAGCGTTATTTGTCTGTAGTCACTATTTTTAAGCTTACGTTATGATCAAACTCTCAACAAGAGGAATGATGATTATGAAAGCTGTGGCATATCAAAAAGCGGGGCCTATTACATTGCCAGAGGCACTCGTAGATATTGAACTCGACACTCCAGTAGCTAAAGGACATGATTTACTTGTTCGTGTTCAAGCTGTATCAGTAAATCCAGTCGATACCAAAATACGTAAAAATGTAAGTGCTGAACAATCTGGCTGGAAAGTTCTTGGATGGGATGCTGTAGGCACGGTAGAAGCGATTGGCGATAAAGTTACTCAATTTAAAATTGGTGATGTGGTTTGGTATGCAGGTGCTTTAAATCGCCAAGGCAGTAATAGTGAATTGCAATTAGTTGATGAACGTATTGTCGGTCATAAACCAAAAACTTTAGAAGCAACTGAAGCTGCGGCTCTTCCTTTAACAGCAATCACAGCTTGGGAAATGTTATTTGATCGTCTACAAGTTCCAAAGACTGCGCCTACTAATACGACTATTTTAGTGATTGGTGGAGCTGGTGGGGTAGGTTCAATTACCATTCAGCTTCTTAAGCAATTAACTCACCTCACGATTATTGCTACAGCTTCACGCCCCGAAACAAAAGAATGGGTAGAACAACTAGGTGCTGACTATGTATTAAACCACCGTCAGCCTTTAGCTGCACAAATTAAACAATTAGGTTTAAGTGCACCTTTATATGTATTCTCAACCACTGAAACAGATCAACATTTATCAGATATTGTAGAGTTAATTGCTCCACAAGGTCATTTTGGACTTATTGATGACCCTGATCAGTTAGATATTAAACCGTTTAAATCTAAGTCTGTCTCAGTCCACTGGGAGTTTATGTTTACGCGCTCAATGTTCCAAACGGAAGATATGGAAAAACAAAGTGCGCTACTAAATGAAGTCAGTAAACTGGTGGATGAAGGTAAAATCAAAACAACTGTGACTCAGGTTTTAAGCCCAATTAATGCTGAAAACTTAACACAGGTTCATGAGCAAATTGAAAGTGGTTCAACCAAAGGGAAAATCGTTTTACACGGATTTTAAGTTGCACTTTTGAAAATAAATGGCAAGCGTAACGCTTGCCATTTTAATTAGTAATGCGGTGGTTTATTCGTTAATGGATCAAAAGGTGCAACACCTTCTGATAAATCTGCAGATTCCACACGTTGATAAAGTAATTGCATTTGTTTTTTTAAATCAGCTATTTCTAAAGTTTGAATCGCGAGTTGCTGATTTAATTCCTCAACTAAATCATCTAAAAATGCAATTCGCACTTGCAAATCTTCAATGGGTGCGGAAAATGACGCTTGATCATCATGATATGGTGGTTTAGTCATTTAAGTCCTCATTTGAGATTTTGGAAAACATTATGGCCTATATTACTTTAAGGGATGTCCAACTTGCTTTTGGCGGACCTGCCCTGCTCGATGGCGCGAACTTCAACCTAGAACGTGGCGAACGAGTCTGTTTAATTGGTCGTAATGGTGAAGGTAAGTCTACTTTACTTAAACTCATTGAGGGAAGCCTACTACCAGATTCTGGTGAAGTTTCTGTCCAAAATGGTTTAACTGTTTCTATGTTAGCCCAAGATGTTCCAATGTCATCGGGCAAAGTTGCAGATATTGTAGCAGAAGGTGCAGGCGAAGCCGCTGCCGTACTTAAAGCCTATCATGAAGCAAGTGATGCCTGTGTACTTGGTGACATGGAAGCTTGCGATCGTATGGGATCTTTACAGCATAAACTTGACCAACTTGATGGATGGGCATTAGAAAATAAGGTCAACACGATTTTAGGTAAAATGGAGTTAGATCCGAATGCAGATCTAGCAGACCTATCGGGTGGTCGTAAACGTCGCGTTTTACTCGCCCGCGCCCTACTTACCCAACCAGATGTGTTATTACTCGATGAGCCAACTAACCACTTAGATGTTGAAAGTATTGAGTGGCTTGAGAAATTCCTGCTTGATCAAAATAATTTAACCTTACTCTTTATTTCGCATGACCGTTCTTTTGTAGACCGCCTTGCAACTCGTATTGTGGAATTGGATCGCGGCATATTACGCAGCTATGAAGGAAACTATTCTCGTTATCTCGACCTAAAAGCTCAGCAACTTGAAGCTGAAGAAAAACAAAATGCCTTGTTTGAAAAGAAACTTGCCGAAGAAGAAGCATGGATTCGTCAAGGTATTAAAGCACGTCGTACACGTAATGAAGGTCGTGTTCGTGCCCTTAAAGCATTACGAGAAGAGTCAAAAGCTCGCCGTTTCCAACAAGGCAAAGTCAATATGGGCGTTCAAGAAGCACAGCGCTCAGGCAAACTTGTATTTGATATTGAACACTTAAGCGTAAGCTACGATGGACAAACCCTCATTAGAGATTTCTCTGCCATTGTTATGCGCGGTGACCGCATTGGTTTGGTCGGTGATAATGGCGTCGGAAAGACTACTTTAATTAAAGCGATCTTAGGCGAAGTTCAGCACGAAGGTGTTGTCAAAACAGGAACTCAGCTTGAAATTGCTTACTTCGACCAATTACGTAATCAGCTTGATCTTGAAAAGTCGGTTTCTGAAAATGTTTCTGAAGGTTCAGATTTCGTTGATGTAAATGGTCAACGTCGCCATATTCTCAGTTACTTACAAGACTTCCTATTCTCTCCGGAACGAGCTCGTACACCGGTGAAAGCACTTTCTGGTGGTGAGCGTAATCGTGTCCTGTTAGCAAAACTGTTGCTCAAGCCATCGAACCTGATTGTAATGGATGAGCCAACGAATGACTTAGATATGGTCACACTTGAGCTACTTGAGGAGATGCTGTCTGAATATAAAGGTACTTTGCTTCTAATTAGCCATGACCGTGCTTTTATGGACAACGTTGTAACATCAACTTGGGTATTTGACGGCAAAGGCGGTATTGCAGAATATATCGGTGGTTATCAGGACTATTTGATTCAGCGTCCAAACGAGAGAGTCGTTGACCAAAAAGGCGATGTAAAAAAAGCTCAGGCTAAAGCAGAAGCTGAAAAAAATGCAGCTCAAACGAACGTAAAAAAGGTCAAATTAAGTTACAAAGATCAACGTGAACTTGAGCAATTACCGACAGAAATTGAAAAGTTAGAAAATGAGCAAGCTGAACTTTCTGACAAACTTGCTGACGGCTCATGGTTCGTAACGGATGCCGATGCGGCAACCAAAGCAAGCCAGCGTCTAGCAGAAATTGAAGAATTACTCCTTGAAAAGTTAGAGCGCTGGGATGAACTTGAGCAAATGAGTAAAGGCAGTTAATCAATAAAAAGGGCTTTAATTAAAGCCCTTTTTTTGGATTTAGAATTTCTAGTAATTTCATAAAAGGCTTATATACAAATAAAGAGATGAAGCGAATTAAACGTTCAAATATCTGTAACTGTAAAACCATGCAAGTTAGGACAGCCAAAACAAGACTAATGAAAATATTAATCTCTACCGAATATTTAAAGCTTAACTGATGGGTTAAAACAATAATTACAAAAGCATGCAATATATAAACTGGCAGTGTTTTTTGACCTAAACCAATCCAAGGTTGTTTAAAATTTTGAGTGAATACAAATAAACTCAAAACACCCATAGCCGATAGCAACATAATTACACTGCGGATCAGCACTCCTTGCCATAAATCTACATGTAACTGAATATAAGATAGACTCCCAAATAACCAATAATAACTATAATGGCTTATAGCGGCTACAATAGTAATTATTAATAATATGATAACAGCAAATAATTTTTCATAAGGTAACAGCGGAATATACTGAAAAATAGTTTTACCATAGATCGCCCCAGTCATAAAAAAAGGTAAAAATACGAAAATTCTACCTATTGAATAACTATAATTATTGATAGGTGAAAATCCAATAAGTAAAGCTAAAATAATAGAAAATAGAACTGGATATGCTGCCTTTTTTAGGAAAAAAGCTAAAAGCGTCCAAATTCCCATGCTAAATAAATACCAAAGCACCCAATAAGGTTTAGCAAACCATAAGAATTGAAATGTTCCATTCCAAAGACTTCCATTATAAAAAGCATCAAGCAATTGAAATAAAAGCTGAAACGGTAAATATAACGATAAAAAGTAAATTAACTTTTCTAGGATTTTCTCTTCTTTAAAAAATATTCCCGATATAAAAATAAAAGCGGGCATATGAACAAAGTAAATACTCCCTAAAATCGCTTGATTTAGAGGTTCGTTCCAGCCAATTAACCTTTCAAGGTAATGACCCAATACAACCAGAAAAATTAAGACACCTTTTGTGGCATCAATATGGAGATTTCTCATAAATTTCTATAAATTCAAGATATTCATATCATACTGAATTATTCTTATTTTTTGATTCAAAAAGACAATGAATAAAGTTTCGCTGTATACAAAACAATTATGTTATACCTATCAGTATAATAATATTTAAGGATATTTCCGTGCTAGATCTCTCTCAAATTTTGGCATTTGGATTCATTTGTGTGGCGATGGTACTCACCCCTGGCCCAAACATGATTTATCTTATTTCTCGTTCCATTAGTCAGGGTAAAATCGCAGGATTTATTTCTCTCGGTGGTGTTGCCGTTGGTTTTGTATTTTACATGCTCTGCGCATCTTTCGGGATTACGGCACTTGTTGTTGCAGTACCATATGCATATGACACTATTCGTATTGCCGGTGCAATGTACTTACTTTGGTTAGCATGGAAAGCTTTACGTCCCAATGCCGCATCTATTTTTAATATTAAAGATTTAGCGGTTGACTCACCATTAAAGTTATTTTTAATGGGCTTTTTGACTAATTTACTTAATCCTAAAATTGCGATTATGTATTTATCTTTATTACCTCAATTTATTCACCCACAACAAGGCAGTATTTTAGCGCAGTCTATCCAACTCGGAACCATACAAATTTTTGTAAGCGTTTCAGTAAATGCGCTGATTGTATTTTCTGCCGGCAGCATTGCTCTTTTTCTACAGAAAAAACCACTTTGGGCAAGCATTCAACGCTGGGTCATGGGTACAGTCTTAGCCGGACTTGCTGTTCATATTCTCCTAGAACACCGCCGATAACCCACTTTATTTTTTATCCCCTCTAAACCTTCAATTTACTCCTGTGTATTACGACGATAAATTCAGTTCGTGATACACTTTTGGCAGTTTTAACTTTTTAAATTCTTTATATCATTATGAGCCAAAAGCAGCCTTATACGCCCGGTGAATTTCAATGGTCCTTTTTGTTGCCTAAATATTGGGGTGGGTGGATTGCGATTACTTTCCTGATGCTTTTGGCTATTTTACCGTGGGCAATTCAATGGCGTTTGGCTCACGGGTTGGCAAATATCGCTTGGAAATATTTAAAATCTCGTCGTAAAACCACAATTCGTAATTTAGAAGTTTGCTTTCCAGAATGGACACCTGAAAAAGTACAGCAACAAGCAAAACAAGTTTTTGTGGATATGATGCTTGGGGTATTTGAAACTTTAAACGCATGGTATAAGCCTTCCTGGTTTAAAAACCGTGTCACTATTGAAGGCTTAGAACACATTACCAATGCTCAAGCTCAAGGCAAAGGTGTTTTATTGCTTGGTACACATAGTACTTTACTCGATGCAGGTGGTTATGTATGTGCCCAATATTTCGAGCCGGATGTTGTGTATCGCCCTCAAAATAACCCCCTCCTCGATATGCTAATTTATCGTTGCCGCGGCACAATTTATAAAGCACAAATTGATCATGATGACATGCGTGGTTTGATTCGTCATCTTAAAGAGGGCGATGCAATTTGGTATAGTCCCGATCAAGACTTCGGACTCAAGCAAGGTGTTATGGCACCATTTTTTGGAGTGCCAGCTGCCACTGTAACCGCTCACCGCCGTTTATTAAAAATCTCGAAAGCGGTTGCTGTTCCTTTATATTTTTATCGTCATGGCGATGTACAGAACCCTAAATATCATATTCTGATTGAGCCAGCGGTTGACAATATGCCAAGTGAAGATGAAGTCGATGATGCAACGCGTGTGAATAAGATTATTGAGAACCAGCTTCGTATCGCACCAACTCAATATATGTGGTTTCACCGTCGTTTTAAAACACGTCCAGAGGGATATGAAGAGATTTATTAAGATAAGGCTGTAATAATTTTAGATTAGTAATAGGCACAGCCTCGATTTAAAGTGATATTCAAATACTTTCGGATAGGCAGACCTTACTTTTTAGGGATAAAAAGTAAGCAAAAATCCTTTGTTCCGCTGATGTTACATCCTTGTAACACAGCGAAACGGCGACATCCATGTCGCTATCACGATAGTAAACTCCGGATAATGATTTAGTTTGAGATGATGTATCTATGGATGATCCATCTTTTATGAACGTATAAGGCAAAAAATAATGAAAGTGATGCAACTTCTCCCAGAACTCAATAGCGGTGGCGTAGAACGCGGCACACTGGAAATTGCACGTGCACTGGTTGCACAAGGTCATCAGTCTCTGGTTGTGTCTAATGGCGGGCGTTTGGTCTCACAACTTGAAGCTGAAGGTTCCACACACTTAACACTGCCGATTCATAAAAAATCATTGTCGAGCTTGTGGCAAATTAGGCCATTACGTCAGCTTATTGAAGAGCACCAACCAGACATTGTACATGTGCGCTCTCGCGTACCTGCGTGGCTAACCCACTTCGCTTTAAGAAAAATACCAGCGAATAAACGCCCTCACCTCATTAGCACGGTACATGGTTTCTATTCAGTTAATCGTTATAGTGCGATCATGACTCAGGCAGAAAAAGTGATCGCTGTTTCTGACAGCGTAGTTAAATACATCACAGACCATTATAAAAACTGTCCACCACAAGATATTGTCCGGATTTATCGAGGCATTGACCCTGCTGCTTTTCCGCATAACTACCAACCCTCAGCACAGTGGTTTAACCAAGTCTTTAACGACTTTCCCGAACTCGAGAATAAATTTTTACTTTGCCTACCTGGCCGTATTACTCGTTTAAAAGGACATGAAAGTTTAATTGAACTAATGCAGCAACTTCATTCGCAATATCCTCAACTGCATGCTGTTGTTGTGGGTGGGGCTGATGTAAAAAAACAAGCCTATTTAAGTGAGTTGCAAAACACCATTCAAAGCAAAGGACTTGCAGATAAAATTACCTTTGTAGGACATCGCTCAGATATACGCGAATGGCTCGCTTTTAGCGATATAGTGCTCTCTCTATCCAATCAAGCAGAAACATTCGGTAGAACAGCATTGGAAGCCCTTTCGGTAGGCACGCCGGTCATTGGCTGGAACCGTGGAGGGGTTGCCGAGATTTTATCTCATGTGTACCCGCAAGGTCTTGTTGAAGCAGAAAATGAAAAAGCTTTAGTAGAAAGAGTAAAGCATCATATTGAACAACCGCAAACAGTCGCTCCTGTGACAATGTTTAGTTTAAAAGATATGTGTGACCAAACCCTTGAGCTATATCAAAGTGTATTGAAATAACCCAATAAAAAACCCGCGATGTTCGCGGGTTTTTTTCGACTAAAAAACTTCTCTCTTACTTAAGAGATGCTTCATAAGCAGCAGCTTTTTCATAGTCGTACTGTTTTTCCCACTTACTGATTACAAGTACAGCAAGCGCGTTACCTACAACGTTCAACGCAGTACGAGCCATATCCATGATACGGTCAACACCAGCAATAAATGCTAAGCCTTCTACAGGAATACCAACACTGCCTAATGTTGCCAATAACACAACAAATGATACCCCAGGAACACCTGCAATACCTTTAGAAGTAATCATTAACGTTACAACTAAAATCACTTGTTGGCTGATTGACATTTCAATACCGTAAAGCTGTGCAATAAAGATTGCTGCGATACTTTGGTAAAGCGTAGAACCGTCAAGGTTAAATGAATAACCAGTTGGGATTACAAAACTAGAAATCGCTTTTGGCGCACCATAAGCTTCCATTTTTTGCATAATACGCGGTAAAACTGTTTCCGAACTTGCAGTCGAATACGCCAAAATTAATTCATCTTTCAAAATCTTAAACAAAGTAAAGATATTGATGCTGAACATTTTTGCAGTAATACCTAAAACCACTAAAGCAAAGAATAAGATTGCACCATAAACCAATACAACCAATTTACCCAATGGAATAAGCGAAGCAAAACCGAAGTTTGCAACAGTTACAGCGATTAAGCCAAATACACCCACTGGCGCATATTTCATGATGATGTGTGTTACACGGAACATTGTTTCCGATACAGCATGAAATACATTTAATAATGGGTCTTTTGTTGTTGCTGGTAATGAAGATAAACCAATACCAAATAGCACAGCAAAGAAAATCACTGGCAACATTTCGCCATGCGCCATTGAACTAATAATGTTCGTTGGGATAAGCGATAATATCGTCTGGATAATACCATGAGACTGTGACTGTACTTCTTCAGTTGTATGCTTATATTGAGAAATATCAGTTTGTACCAGTTGAGACATATCAATGCCTGAACCTGGATGGAAGATATTCGCTGCAAACAAGCCAACCAAAATAGCAATAGTAGTAATAATTTCGAAATAGAGAATGGTTTTAAAACCAAGACGCCCTAGACTTTTTGTACTGCCAACACCAGCAATACCTAAAATCAATGTAGAGAAAACAATTGGGATTACAATCATTTTAATCAGGCTAATAAAGATCTTACCTAATGGAGTAAGAACGTTATTTACAATACTATCTTTGATTTCAGGCTGGTTATGTAAAACAGCCCCGACAACTATCCCTAGGATTAAAGCAATTAAAATTTGCCATGCAAGGCTAAATTTAAAATTCTTCATAAGACAATCCTTATGCACCGCAAAGTATCAAATATGAGAGGGAGAAGACCACTACTTTAGAGTGAAACCTCAATATGTACACGAATTTCCAAACAGAAATTTAAATGCACAAGCAAATCACAACCCGCCGATCCGGCGAAGTAAACAACAATGCCTGTTGACGATCCAACATGTCAACGATCGGCACATTCTATTGAGATTTGCCAATTAAACAAGTCCAATTTATATCTAAATAGGTCAAAGCCTAGATTTATCCGTCAATAATCTATAAAAACAAAAACTTAACAAAAAAGTTTTTTGTATCCATTTTCATTAAAAATTGCTCAGATATATAAAAAAATTTATGGACGATGACTTATAATTAAGTAGATTTTAAAATTAAGAATACCTTAAAAATATTGGTTTTATTTACAACGAATTAAATGATATATCTATAAAATATCAACCCGAGTTCTGCGTCCTGCAAAACTCGGGTAAATGAGGTTGTGCTTTCAGGGTATATAATTCTTTTTATCGCTTCCGTTCTAACATCTTATCCGTGATGTCATTCCATATCAGCTTAGTGCATCCTTACTTGGGATTATCCATTCCCGCTTCCGTGTGCCGATGAATGTAGAATACGGGTTTTAACTCTGCCTGCCTATTGGACCTAGACTCAAATCTTTGTACGTTATTGCTTACAACTCACTTTATATATTTTTCTCTTTATAAGGCTGTGCAATTTCATCAGTCACGATTTTTTCTTCTTTTTCAGCTTTAGCAATACCTTCTTGTATCGCGGCTTGAGCTTCTTCTTCATCGGCTTGAGTTTGTTCTAGTTCCTCGTGAATTTCTTCAAATATTCGACCTGTTTGTAAAACGACATAGACAGGAAAATGGTCTGATCCAATATGAGATAAACGCTGCATTTTTACTAAACCGAAGTCTGTACTATGAAAGATATGGTCAAGTGACCAGCGCAATAAAGGATAGTCCGCATGAAAAGTATTAATAAAATGCCGCCCCACTCGTGGATCGAGTAGCCCACTAATACGTTGAAATAAACGGGTTGTTCGTGACCACGCTACGTCGTTTAAATCCCCCATCACAATACAACTTTCATCAAGATCTTTAATTTGATCTCCGACAATTAAAAGCTCAGCGTCACGCAGTGTTGAATCTTTTGCTTCAGTTGGGCTAGGTGGCTTAGGATGTAAACAGTAGAGCTGAACAGGCATGCCAGATCGCAAAATTACCGTGGTATGAATAGAAGGTATTTCATTACTTAAAATGAATTTAACCTCAGTATTTTTAAGCGGTAACCGGCTATATAAATGCATTCCGTATAAATTATCTAAAGGTACGGGCACACGGTATGGATAATCTTTCTCGATCTCTTTTAAAGCATTTTCCCAAGTTGTATCGCTCTCTAAAGTAAGCAATAAATCAGGTTTTAAAGTCCGTACATGCTCAAGTAATAAATGATATTTATCATTTGGGGTGAGCACATTAGAAACTATCAGTGAAATCTGTTTTTTAGGATCTAGCTGATGCTGTTTGACCTTTTTAACCTGTTTTTTCCAAAACAGCGTATACGGTAAAACCATTTTAAGTTGGTAGGCAATCGCTGCGATGAGTACCGCAAGCAAAAGCTCACGCCATACGTCCCATTCGGTCGGCCAAAACAACATACCAATTAAAGCAATTAAGCCAATAAACAGAATTTGTAATCTTGGAAAATCTGCACCTCGAAACCACCACTCATCACGAGGAATAAGTGACCAGAAGCTTAACCAAATCACCACTACTGCCAGTACTTCGATATAAATCATTGAAATTACTCTTTTAAGATGATTTGTTTTTTAATGTTTTTGTCATCTTTATCAATTTTGTATGTAACATAAACAAGATATTCTACTCAATAAAATTGCTGTTTTGATTCTGTAACGCTTGCAGTTGTGAGCACTTTTGATACACTCAACTCCCCCTTTAACAATTTTAACGCACCGAGGCAAAATGACATGAAAGTAGGTCTGGTCGGTTGGCGCGGGATGGTCGGTTCCGTCCTTATGCAACGTATGGTTGAAGAGAATGATTTTGCTCATATTGAGCCATTCTACTTCTCTACCAGTAATGCAGGTGGTGAAGCTCCTTCATTTGGTGGTAAGACTGCCCCAGCACTTATGGAAGCTACAGACATTACCAGTCTGAAGCAAATGGATGTCATTATTACCTGTCAAGGTGGTGACTACACGTCTGAAGTTTTCCCAAAGTTAAAAGCAACTGGTTGGGATGGCTACTGGATTGATGCAGCATCTACTTTACGTATGACTGATGATGCAATCATCGTTCTTGATCCGGTTAACCTTAATGTAATTAAAGACGGCTTAGCGAAAGGTACTAAAACTTTCGTTGGTGGTAACTGTACAGTATCACTCATGTTGATGGGTGTTGGCGCACTTTTCCAAAATAATTTGGTTGAGTGGATGACTGCGATGACTTATCAAGCGGCATCAGGCGCTGGCGCACAAAACATGCGTGAGTTGTTAACAGGTATGGGTTATTTATATAACAATACCAAGACTTTGTTAGATGATCCTAAATCTGCAATTCTTGATATTGACCGTCAAGTTGCCGAGTTACAACGCGGTGAGGGTTTCCCTTCTGCGAACTTTGGTGTGCCACTTGCTGGTTCATTAATTCCTTACATTGATAAACAGCTTGAAAGCGGTCAATCAAAAGAAGAGTGGAAAGGACAAGTTGAGACCAACAAGATCTTAGGTAACTCTCAAATCGTTCCTATCGATGGTCACTGTGTTCGTATCGGTGCAATGCGTTGCCACTCTCAAGCATTAACCATCAAATTGAAAAAAGATGTTCCGCTTGATGAGATCGAAGATATGATTCGTAACTCAAACCAGTGGGCTAAAGTTGTACCAAATACACGTGAAGCATCAATGACTGATCTTACACCTGTTGCTGTAACTGGTACCCTAACTGTACCTGTAGGTCGTTTACGTAAACTCAATATGGGTAAAGAGTACCTCGGCGCATTCACAGTAGGCGATCAGTTACTTTGGGGTGCTGCTGAGCCTCTACGTCGTATGTTACGTATTTTAGTAGAATACAAAAGCTCATAATTTGATCTGAATTATTCAGTCAAAATAAAAAGCCGATCACATTTGATCGGCTTTTTCGTAACTGGTTTGTAAAAAATTAACAATTTATTTACACTCCATTATTGTATAATTTTGAACGACTTTACGACTGATCAGGTCATGGATTGAGATGACTGCATATAACAAATTAAAAATTGCCATTTTCACCATTATGTCTTCGCCTTCTATTTATGCGATTACATTAGATCCTATTCAAATTCAATCTGCACCTGGGGAATTACTTTATGCAGAAATGAATTTTCAGCAAGCAGATCCTAATACCCCATTGCAAGTCAGTTTGGCCACTCAAGATGATCTCAATGGTTTGGGAGTAACTCATCAACCTCCGGGTAACCTAAACTTTTATACACGCCAAAATGGTCAGGGTTCTGGCGTTATTGTGATTACCTCATCGCGTCCTATTATCGATCCTGAACTGAATATTGTCGTAAAAGTCAGTGAAGGTAACGCAACCCGTCTTCAACATATTAAAACCGTTTTAAAGCCATCGCCTATAAAAAAGGCCGCCATGAACGAAAGTCCACTTTCACCGCAATTTATCGTAAATGAAAAAGATATCGCACTAAATTTACCTGAAAGTACTCAGTACACACCTACTGAAACTACATCAACCGTGGCTGAAACCACAGGTAATGAACATAATCTAAATATTAGCACTGGTACTGCTCCAGCTTTGAATAGTTCTAGCCCTGCTCCTGTGGCTCCTTTTACCGAAAAACCTTCGACTCAAACACTTCAGCCAACTATAGCTACAATGAATACCGAATCATCGGCTGTAGAGAAACAACCTTCGACTTCACTCAAATCAAGTGATGGCAATCAAACAACTACCGTCAAAAAAGCAGCGCAATCTAAAACTGCCCAACAAAAAAATGTATTAAGTAAAAATACGCCGAAAAAGCAAAAAATTAGCGCTTATAAAGGCCCGGCACCTACAGGTAAATATATCGTACAACGTAACGAGTCTTTATGGAGTATTGCCAATCGTATTGCAGCACAGACCAAACAACCTGTGGCTAAAGTCATGCGAGATATCCAAGCACAAAACCGACATGCTTTTATTCAAGGCGATGTAAACCGTTTACGTCAGGGAAGTTCGCTAAACTTAACAGCAAATGCAACTAAAGCTTCCCATTTAAAACCTAAATCGACTGAAGCTAACTTAGCAAAACCTACTTCTGGCCGAGCTAAATATCGTTTACAACAAGCTGAAATGAGCATTGTGGCAGAGAACAGCCCAAATTCTGCTCATGGAAGTGCCAAAAAGAGCACACAACAAAGTCAAAACAATACTGAGTTAGCAGTAAAAGTTATGACAACTCGCAAAAAAACCGTTACATTACAAAGGAATGTAACCAAACTAAATCAAACTTTAAGTTTAAAAGACCAACGTATTCAACTCTTGAATGCGCGTTTGGCAGAGTTACAACAGCAATTACAGGCCCAGCAACAAACTCACAAGCAAAAACATTAAGTTAAAACCAGAGTTAGCACGCTTTATATTGCAAATATTTATTTTTTAAGGGGAAAGTAATGTTATATGTGATTCCGTTTATCATATTACTCGTGGTCGCCGTTATTTTAAAAAAACGCGAGAATAGTCAAAAACAAGAGGCCACTTCCCCAAAAAATATAAATAGAAAATCCGGCAAAAAAACGAGTGCTAAATCAAGCAAAAGTTCGCGTGAAAAAACAAAAACCAAGGTCATTGAGGAAAATACTCCTGCTATCCCTCAAAGTAATCCTGTACCGGAAGCTTTACGACACAATATCCAACAGCTCATTCAAGAAAAACAGTTTTCAGCAGCTGAAGCTCAAGTCAATCAGGCGCTAAAAAAAGATAATACTCAACATGAACTGTATTTATTACTTCTTGAAATTCATATTGCTCAGAAAGATGAATTTGCAATTCAACAGTTGATTAGCCATATTCGTAGCTTAGGTTTAAATGAAATAGCAGCTCAAGCAGAAACTCGACAAAAAGAATATGAATCATCCAGACAACCTGATGCTATTGATTTCCCTCAAGCTCAAACATATGAAGAACCGAAAAACACAGATACAACGGCTCAGTTCGATGAATTAACAACAAGTTCTTCCGAGGCTTCTTTTAATGACTTAAAGAAAGACTATACCCCTGTAAAACAAGAACCTGCTGTTGAAATTGAACCTTTAGAGTTTAACTTTTCATTCGAACAGACTTCGGCTACGGAAAATACCAACCAACCGGCACAACAACCTGAATTATCATCCACTCAAGAAACAAATGAGCTGGCCGATTTAGAGTTTTCTTTTGACTTGGCCCCTCTGCATGAAACTGAGGAAAAATCTCAAGCAGTAGAGGTAAAAGCAGACCAAGAAAATAGCATCAATGCATTAGATTTTAACCTTGACTTAAATCCTTCAAGTCCAGAGACGAAATCTGTTGAACAAGCTCCATCATTAGATGAAATTAAGCTCATAGAACAAACCCCATTAGAAGCGACTTCTATCGCACCTCTTGAGTTTTCGTTAGATGAGCCTGCCTTAGTTACAGCGCCAGAGATTGAAATTCAAAATAATGAGGTAGTAAACGAAAGGGTTACTCAAACCCAAATAGAGGATCCGCTTTTAGAAGCTTTTCCAGAATTAAAACAAATAAATGAAAATGAACTCGATTTAAAATTGGCTGAACAATACATTAAGTTTGGAGCGAACCAAGCAGCGCGTAATTTACTACAGAGTGATGAGCAAAAATTCAACACAGAACAACAACAACATGCGAAAAACCTACTTAATCGCATAGCTTCTTAGAACTGTTCGATTTACCATAAGCAGTCAGAGATGACTGCTTTTTTATGCCTGCAAAAAGATGAAAAAAATAGCTTTATTTTATATGGGTGGTACTTTTGGTTGCATTGGTGAACCTTTAGCTCCTATGCCTTATGACCAATTCCTACCTCAACTTGAGAAAGTGATTCCCCCACACTTAACAGTTGATTGCTTTGCTGCGCCCAATATTGTCGATAGCAGTGCATGTACAGCACCTGACTGGTTACGCCTAATTCAACGCATACAACACCTACAACTAGAAGGCTATCAGCATTTTGTTGTGATTCATGGTACAGATACGCTCAGTTATGCAGCTGCGACTTTAGCTCGCTTTTTAGGGCAAAGCTGTCATATTGTGATTACTGGTAGCCAATACCCGTTACTCAATATTCAAGGTGATAACACCCGTGAATTTACTGATGCAATTGAAAACTTATATCTTGCATTAGAGCAGGTCATTGCACTTCCGGTTGGTGCTTATCTCGCATTCCACCATCAAGTATTTCACGCACAAACTGCATTAAAAACGCATACCACTGAACTCGATGCATTTTCCGGGTTAAGTAGTAACGTTGAGTTTACGCCTCAGCAAAATGAATTGATCGTACAAGATGCTCAAATTGAAAAAGCTGCTTCCTTTCAGATTTTAAACTGGATGATACAACCGATTGCAACACAGCATTTAGTACAACAATTACGTCACTTACTTCCTGCCCCACCACACTTTTTAGTGTTGCAAGGTTTCGGTACAGGTAATATCGCCGTAAACGATGAATTTTTGGCAACATTAGATGAACTCTATGCTCGTGGATGTGTACCAATTTTGGCGACACAAGTGACTTTTGGGGGTATTGACCAACGTTATGCAATTAGTGCTTGGGCCAAAACTGCAAAAATTGTCATTAATGATGCCCATAGCCATGCAGATCTCTATGCAAAAGCACTTCAAATCTATTTAAAATACCCAACCCCAGAACAATGGTTGAACCATTGGAATGAAAATCTGCATTAAATAGAGGTGAAGCCATGCAACGTTATGCGGTCGGTATTGAATTTAGTGGTATTCAATATCGAGGTTGGCAAACACAACAGCCAGGCGTTGCCAGCGTTCAGGAAACTATAGAGCGTGTACTCAGCAAAATCGCTGATGAACCAATCACACTTCACGGTGCTGGTCGAACAGATGCAGGAGTACATGCAACAAATATGGTGGCTCATTTTGACACTAATGCGATTCGTCCAGAGCGTGGATGGATCATGGGAGCAAATAGCCAACTTCCTAAGGATATTTCAATTCAGTGGATTAAACAGATGGATGAAGAGTTCCATGCACGTTTTAAAGCCACTGCTCGTCGCTACCGCTATGTTGTATATAACGCTCCACATCGCCCTGCACTTTTACATAAACAAGTCACGCATATTTATCAAAAATTAGACGTGCAAAAAATGATTAAAGCTGCCAGCAAATTTGAAGGTACGCATAACTTTGAAACCTTCCGTGCAGCAGCCTGCCAGTCAAATCAACCTGTACGACATGTAAAGCATTGCCGTTTGTTTGAACATGGACGTTATTTGGTTTTAGATATTCAAGCTGATGGCTTTTTACATCATATGGTTCGAAATATTATGGGTTGCTTACTTGAAATTGGGCAAGGCATGTATGAAATCGACCATATTGATACAATGTTCGCAGCCGAAGATCGTAAGGCAGCAGGAATTACCGCCCCACCTGATGGTCTCTATTTTATTCAATGTTATTATCCCGAGCAGTTTGACTTACCACAACCACCACTCGGGCCACATTGGTTAAACCTACCTGAGTAGGCTTAACCAATTTTTAGTTCTAACGGTGTTGCTTACGCTTACGGTACTCAACCGGTGTTTCGTTAGTCCAGCGCTTAAACGCGCGGTAGAATGTACTCGGTTCAGAAAAACCAGTTAAATACACAATACGCTCAACACTTTCATTAGTATTTGCTAAAAGTTTTTTAGCTAAACGACAACGGTAGTCAGAAAGTATTTGCTGGAAGCTGGTATTTGCTTCACTTAACTGCGTCCGTAAACGACGCGGCGTAATATTTAATTGTGCCGCTACGGTTTCTAGCGTCGTTTCTCCACTTTCAAGTGTCGAACCAATCGCACGACGAACCTCACCCACTAAATCATAACGGGCAAGTTCTTGTAACTTTTCAATTGCCAATTGTTCATGCAATTGAAGTAATTCAGGCTCTGCCTGCCAAAGCTGAAAATCTAAAATGGCAGGGTCAAAATATAGCCGTGTTTCTTTCTGCCCTAAGCTTACCGGACAGCCATAGACGCGGAAGTATTCATCTTCAGAAGCACCTTCACTGAAATTAAAATCAATGAAGATCGGATGAAACTGGCCTTCGGTAATAAATTTGAAGAATCTGAGCACACCTGAAATCGCACATTCTGAAAAATGACGATTAACAAGGTTGTCTGCCCCTACCTGCTCACCATTGGTCAAATAGCAGCGTCCATCTTCAACCACCAGTTTTGCATCAAATGCATCACTAATGAGTCGCTGGTAAGCCAAAGCTCGCTTAAGCCCTTCACCAAAAGTTTCACTACTAATAAATAAATGTTCAATCACCTGACCACGGTACAAAGGTAAATGCTCACCTAAATGCAAACCGATGTCTGGATCTTTACTGACTTCCTGAGCAGCAGTCCAAAAGGCATACTGCGCACTTAACGGAGTACGTGCGTTTGTATCGACCTGATTTAAAGCGACTCCCGCTTTAGTTAATATTTCTTCTGTTGGCAATCCTGCACGACGAATTGCTTGATAGCCAAAACGTAATACAACTGATGCATCTGTTAGCTGACCCACGCAGTGCCCTTCCATGTAGATACTTCATTGATACTTAGGAGCTGTTGACTCTTTATGCATGAACAGTCCCTAATAACTATGATTTTAGATTAGCGTTGATTGACCAAACTGACAACAGAATTAGAGTTCTTTTGTGAAAAAAATTACATCTTTTTTATTAGTCATACTTTAACCAGATGCTTTCACAAGAAGATGTCTATCTTGTTTTTTTTAAATAAATTGACTATAATTTGCGCCTTTCCAATTTGATCATCAGGTAGGCTATGGCCAATAAAGAGGAACTCATTGAGTTCGAAGGCGTTGTCACCGAAACGCTTCCTAATACGATGTTCCGTGTACGTCTTGAAAACGGTCACGAAGTTATTGCACACATTTCTGGTAAAATGCGTAAACACTATATTCGTATTCTTACTGGCGACAGTGTGAAAGTCGAAATGACTCCATATGACTTAACCAAAGGTCGTATTACGTACCGTGCTCGCTAATTAGTGAATGCAAAAAAGCCACTTCATCATGTGGCTTTTTTATTGCGTTTTTTATTCACTTAATCGACTGGTTTTACATCCCACCGTTTGGCATTCACGCAATCTTTCTTGCAGCCAATGGTTTCTTTCTTGCGTTGTCTTTAAACGACACTGCACGTCTACGCTATTTCTATTAGAATCTGTACATTCAGCATCACGTTGGCGTATCCAAGCAAGCTGCGACTTCTTAAGCGTATTTCTTTGTGCTGTATTTAATTTCGCTCTTAATGCCTGATAATTCTTATTCAGGTCTGCATCAGCACTCGCATAGATTTTATTGGTACAGTAAATATCATCATAAGTATTACGAGCACTATCACAGTTATCAGCATAGACCGTGGTTATTCCGAAACACAAAAAGGCAAAAACTATTTTTTTCATACTCTTCTTCCTTAAGTTTTGAGCAATTATTATTAGTCTGTAAATATAAGAATAAGTCTAAAGGCAAACTCACCTTCTATTTATCATAATCCTGCTTTTTTACTTTACAAGTTAGCAAATCCAACCTATTGTTCTTTAATGATAAATATAATTCTATATAGAGAAAAAATGAATATATCTACCTTATGTCAAATGAGTTTGCTTTCATTCATGCTGTTAAATATTAATGGCTGTGCTAGTCATCCACGCCAATCTGTAGATTTGCAAGAATATTTAAAAAATTTTATAGGCAAATCATCTACAACGATTCAGCAAGATCTCAACTTACGGAGTCTTGGCTTTCAAGTCGCCCGCACACCACAAAAAACTTCTGATCAACTTATTTATACGATTTTACGGCCCTTAAGCATCCCAATTCCGATGGTGAGTAATGTCGATATGAGAGGTGGTTCTGTTCCCATACAATCAGGTAATTTGAGCGGCAACTCTTATGATATTAACTTTAATTGCAAGGTTATTTTTAAGCTCAAAAATGACATTGCCGAATCTATTCAATACGAAGGTAAAGCTTGCTAAACACAACCATAAAAAAACGCAGCTTTAAGCTGCGTTTTTTAGCAAAGTAGCGATTAAGCGAGAGCAGCAACAACTGCTTCACCCATCTCGGCTGTACCTACTTTAGTCATGCCTTCAGACATAATATCGGCTGTACGTAAACCTTGATCAAGTACTTGCCCTACTGCATCTTCAATTGCTTTAGCAGCAGCTTCTTCACGGAAGGTATAACGAAGCATCATCGCAACTGAAAGAATGGTTGCCAACGGGTTTGCAACGTTTTGCCCTGCAATATCAGGCGCTGAACCATGACAAGGTTCATACATGCCTTTGCCATTTTCATCTAAAGAAGCCGATGGCAACATACCAATTGAGCCGGTAAGCATTGCTGCTTCATCAGACAAGATATCGCCAAACAAGTTACCTGTCACGATTACATCAAACTGTTTAGGCGCACGTACAAGCTGCATGGCAGCATTGTCCACATACATATGTGAAAGCTGAATATTTGGATAGTTGGCTTGCTGTAAATCCGTGACCGTTTGCTTCCAAAGCTCTGTTACTTCTAAAACATTGGCCTTATCTACAGAACACACTTTACCGCCACGCAATCCTGCAAGTTCAAAAGCAACTTTTGCAATACGCTTAATTTCGCTTTCAGAATAAACGTCAGTGTTATAGCCCTGTTTTTCACCATTTTCGAGTTCACGAATACCACGTGGTTGACCAAAATAGATACCACCAGTCAATTCACGAACGATCAAAATATCTAAACCAGCAACTATCTCAGGTTTTAAGCTAGAAGCATCAGCTAATTGTGGATATAAGATCGCTGGGCGCAAATTAGCAAATAAGTTAAGTTCACTACGAATTTTTAAAAGACCGCGTTCAGGACGGATAGAACGTTCAATAGTGTCCCACTTTGGTCCGCCAACAGCACCTAATAAAATGGCATCAGCTTTTTTTGCTTGTTCACTTGTTACTGCTGGGTACGGTTCTCCATGAGCATCAATCGCTGCACCACCTAACAAGCCATGTTCCCAAGTCAACGACAAATTAAATTTTTCATTTACTTTATTTAATACTTTTTCTGCTGCCCCAACAATTTCAGGACCAATCCCATCGCCAGCCAAAATTAAAATCTGTTTAGACATGAAGTTTTCCATTTTCAAAGACAAGACAGCGTTATGACTGCCGTGGTGTTAGTTTTTTCTGTTCGAGAAATTCACCTAGTCCTGTGGTGACATCAAATGGTCGACAAAAACGGCGAATTACCCGCCCATCCTGCTCTAAGTCAACACATAATGGATCTGGTACAGAAACATTCAGCAAACTACCCGAACGGTTAGATTTGTCTCGGTACATTTTAAACATATAGCGATGGTTAGCTTTGAATTGGTGAATAACATGAATCGTTTCAGCCCGATCTGGAGAAATCGGATAGTAACGAATCACCACTTCATATTGTTTGGCAGGCACAGATAGATACAAACTATTGCTTTGACTTAACACCGAACCATTTAATCTCACAATTCCTTGATGAATTGCCTGATTACTAATACGACGTGTCTGTGCATCAACAACAGTAATATCATTTAGCCGTTCAAATTCGCAACTTTTTGCGCCCGAACAATATATTGCTGCATTCTGCCCCAAATTTTCTTGTTCAGCCTGCTTAATACGAACAGTATCCACTACATTGTAAGTGCTCTGACAAGCACTTAGTGTTATCGCGCACAGGCTCAACAAAAAGCTATGAGTAACGTTCCTCTTCATTGTTCAAGCCCAATCCTCATCTAGTGCATAATTTTAAGCTGTTGTTATGCTTTAGCATGTTAGCAAGAGTTTGAACACGACGCCATGACTATGTTTAAAATGTACCAAAAGGTTAATTTATCTCTTGGAATACCCAAGGACGAACCTGTTTAGTTTTTTCTTCATAAGCGCGAATTGCGTCCGCATTTTGAAGAGTTAAACCAATATCATCCAAGCCATTTAACAAGCAATGCTTACGAAATGGATCCACTTCGAATTTAAATGCTTCGCCAGTTGGTGTACGAACTTCTTGCGCAGCCAAATCAATTGTTAATTGATATCCTTCTTGCGCAGCACATTCCTTAAATAACTGATCAACAATGTCTTCAGGCAAAATGACTGGCAACATTCCGTTTTTAAAACAATTATTAAAGAAAATATCAGCAAAGCTTGGTGCAATAACGGTACGGAAACCATATTCGTTTAATGCCCAAGGCGCATGCTCACGGCTTGAACCACAACCAAAGTTAGTACGAGCAATTAAAACGGTTGCTCCTTGATAACGAGGCTGATTTAAAACAAAATCCGGATTTTTTGGACGTACTGAATTGTCTTGTTCCGGATAGCCTTCGTCTAAATAACGAAGTTCATCAAATAAGTTGTCGCCAAACCCAGTACGTTTAATCGACTTTAAAAACTGTTTTGGAATAATTAAATCTGTATCAACATTGGCACGATCTAATGGTGCAACGATACCTTGTTCAACTGTATAAGCTTTCATGGTTTGCTCCAGACCGAATTAAAATGAACGAACATCAACGAAGTGACCAGCGATTGCAGCCGCGGCTGCCATTGCCGGGCTCACCAAGTGAGTGCGACCGCCATTGCCTTGACGACCTTCAAAGTTACGATTAGACGTCGATGCACAGTGTTCACCCGGTTGTAACTTATCAGCATTCATTGCTAAACACATTGAGCAACCCGGCTCACGCCATTCAAAGCCAGCTTCCAAGAAGATTTTATCCAAACCTTCTTTTTCAGCTTGTTGTTTAACTAAACCAGAACCCGGAACAATCATGGCTTGCTTAATGCTAGGTGCCACTTTACGGCCTTTAACTACTTCAGCAGCAGCACGAATATCTTCAATACGTGAATTCGTACAAGAACCGATAAAGACACGATCAAGTTGAATATCAGCTAAAGCTTGTCCTGCATTTAAGCCCATATACTGATAAGCACGTGTCCAATCATTGCGTTGTACGTCATCTTTCGCTTGTTCTAAAGTTGGTACAGCTTTCGAGACAGGAATCACCATCTCAGGTGAAGTACCCCAAGACACTTGTGGTTCAATCTCTGCACCATTTAATTCAACAATTGCATCAAACACAGCATCATCGTCTGAATGCAATGTGTTCCAGTAAGCAACTGCTTGATCCCATTGCTCACCTTTTGGTGCATAGCTACGACCTTTTACGTATTCAATGGTTTTATCATCAACAGCAACCATACCCACACGAGCACCCGCTTCGATCGCCATGTTACATACCGTCATACGTCCTTCAATCGACATATCACGGAAAACCTGACCACCAAATTCGATTGCATAGCCCGTACCGCCAGCGGTACCAATTTTACCGATAATCGCCAACACCACATCTTTTGGGGTTACACCCTTACCTAAAACGCCATCAACGCGAACCAACATATTTTTTGATTTTTTCTGAACCAAACATTGTGTCGCTAAAACGTGTTCAACTTCAGATGTCCCAATACCATGCGCCAAACAACCAAAGGCACCGTGAGTCGCTGTATGCGAGTCACCGCATACCACCGTCATACCCGGTAATGTTAAGCCCTGTTCAGGTCCAACAACATGCACAATACCTTGGCGAATATCATTAATACCGAATTCAACAATATTAAATGCCTTACAGTTATCATCTAAGGTCTGAACCTGAATACGAGATGTATCATCTTCAATACCAGCGATGCCCTGATCACGTTCTTTTTTAGATGTTGGAACGTTATGGTCTGGGGTAGCTACGTTTGCACTTAAACGCCACGGTTGACGACCAGCAAGTTGCAAACCTTCAAATGCTTGTGGACTCGTTACTTCATGCAATAAATGACGGTCGATATAAAGTAAGCACGAACCATCATCACGCTGAGTAACTACGTGGTCATCCCACAATTTGTCATATAAAGTTTTGCCTGCCATGTCGTCTTGCTCCATTGGACTGGGTAATTTTAATCTTTCTTCGATTATAGCCAGAGTTTTACATAAATCTAATTTATCATTTTTATAAATTAGAAAACTTTTAGGAATCATTCCTGAAAGTTTTAATATCGGTCAAAATATATAAATCGGATTTGTTAATGATTATCATTTGCATAATCCATTTTTAATCTTATACTCTCATCTCTATACTAAAAATATCAAATACAGGTAGAGAGAATGGTTATGGCTAATATTCAAAAATTCGTTGTTAATAATCAACGTACATTAAAGAAAACCTTAAGTTACTACATAATGCATATTACGGTAGCCATGTTAGTTGCCTACTTTGTAACGGGTAATATTTGGATGGCTTTAACATTAAGTATGTTAGAACCAACAGTACAAGCTTTTGCATTTTTCTTTCATGAAAAAGTATGGGCAGCAAAAGACCGCCGTATATCAGCTTTAAGCAAAAACGAGACGACTGCTTAGATTAAGATTAATACGCTAAATCACAACTTTATAGAACGTTGAGCTGCAAGCATGATACGATTTTGACTTGGCAACTTTAGCCTCTCTCGATTTTTCTATTCCAAGTAGAGTTGTATTATGAATCTTGCAGCCTTTGAAGCTTTTGTAAAAGTTATGGAAACAGGTTCGATCTCTGTGGCTGCGGATCAACTATTTATTACCCAACCTGCTGTAACCAAACGTATTCATAGCCTAGAAGAGTACTTTGGCGTAAAGTTATTTGAATCGGCAGGCCGTGGGGTTCAAGCAACTCATGCTGCGCATTCATTATTACCAAAAGTTAAAAGCTGGTTAAATGAACTTCGTGATATTCACCACACGCTAAGTCATGAACAAACCCAAATACAAGGTCGTTTAAAAATCGGGACGAGTCATCACATCGGTTTGCATCACTTGCCTGCTCCGCTTAAACACTTTGTTCAGCAGTTTCCTCAAGTCACGCTAGACGTACATTTTGTTGATTCCGAACAAGCACACGAACAGGTACTTGCTGGCGATTTAGAGTTAGCTTTTTTAACACTCCCGCCCTCAGGTGATGAGCGTCTTAACTATATTACGATCTGGAATGATCCTTTAGTTTTTGTAGCTGCTCCATTTCATCCATTGGCTCAAAAAAAGAATTTGACCTTACAAGATTTAATTGAATATCCAAGTTTGCTGCCTGCCGCACAGACTTATACAGCCCAAATCACCTTGGCTGAGTTTGAAAAACAAGGCCTTAAACCGAAAATTACCATGAGCAATAACCCACTAGAGTCAATTCGTATGTTGGTCTCTATTGGTTTAGGTTGGTCAGTTTTACCAAAAACTCTGCTGAATCAAGATATGCAGCAGCTTGATTTAAATGTCGAGATGAACCGTCAGCTAGGTATGGTATGGCATCCTGCACGTACTCAGTCTAGAGCCATGCAAGAGTTGATTAAAATGATGCAAGAATAACGGTATTAATGGCTATATTTTTTAACAAGGATATAAATCAAAGCCGCGAAAGGTAGTAGTAAAAATAGAACGCCCCAACTGAAACATATAGCAGCGAAAATAATTCCGCCAAGTGCACTCATAAACAGTAAAGCAATGATATAAATAAGTAACTCACCAAAAATAGCGGTAATGAGCTGATCTATAAATTCTTGAAAGAAACCATTGCTGCCTTTACTTTTAGTGCGCTTATTTTTAGACATGCTATTTTAATTAATAAAACCATATATTGATTAGAAATAATACTATAAATATATACCCTTTACTCTACTATCATTATACTTTTCACTTAAGATTCATGAGCGTGAAGAATCAATATTCAAAGATAATTAAAATCGGTTTATATATATTTATAACTTTAGCTATCTTAGTTCTAGTTACATTTATTTGGTTTAAACCGATACGTGTTATTTTCGCCCATCACCTTTCATTGTTACATTGTGATGGTCAAGTCTGTGTAGATGATCCAAAGACACAGCCTCTTGCAAAGGCACTTTATAATCAGGCATTAAAAGAGACCCAAAATAAAGTAGGTGCTTTTCATCAACAACCCACTATGGTTTTTTGCTCAACTCCACAATGTGCAAATACCTTTGGTATGGAAAAAGCAGCCGCTAAAGCGGTTGGTAATTTGGGGTTATTGGTTGCACCGCGAGGCTGGAAAGATTTCTATATCACTCATGAGCTTATTCATCATCGACAAGCCGAAGAATGGGGAAATATAGCAATGCTAACTAAACCTAAATGGCTGGTAGAAGGCATGGCTTATAGCTTAAGTGATGGCCCACGACCTACTTTATCGGTTCCTTTTCAGCAATGGCGAGCTCAATTCAAGCTTTGGCATCAACAAAATCCTGATTCAAATATTTGGCTTACCACAGAAAAAATTAAATAATTTATTAGAGAGCTCCCGGAATATTACATTTTTCTAGGAAGCTCTTGCTTTAAATTAAATCGACCAGTCCTGAATTTCCCAATTGTGTTCTTGAGCCAGTTTCTCAAGACGATCATCAGGGTTGACTGCAATCGCATGCGTTGCATATTCAAGTAAAAAACGGTCATTAATTGAATCTGAATAAGCCCAAGACTCAGAAACGCTACGACCGTCCAGCCATGCCTCAAGACGTGCAAGTTTGCCCTTTTGATAACACGCTAAACCCGCCACTTTACCTGTATATTTACCATCAGCAACCTCGGCGTTAGTTGCTAAGATTTCAGTAATTCCAAATTCACGGAAAATCGGCGCAGTAATAAAATCACTTGTTGCTGTAATACCTACAATGGTATGGCCTAAATCTTGATGTTTTTTGATTGCATCAAAACCTTTTGGTCGCATTTGAGGACGAATCACTTTTTCCATAAACAACTGATGAAGCTCAGTTAAGTAGTTATTGTCATGCTTTGTTAAAAAGCCGAAAACAAACTCATTATAAGCATATGGATCTAGTTGCCCTGCTTTGTAGTCTTCATAAAATTTATCATTCATCTGACGATGATGAACCGGATCAACCAAACCTTCATTGACTAAAAATTCACCCCACGAGTGGTCTGAATCGGTATTTAACAAGGTATGGTCTAAATCAAACAACGCCAGTTTCATGAAAATTCTCGTTTAAACTGAAATTTAAGAAAAAAAATGTAAATCTATCTCCGCTAGTCGATAGAAATTCGTTAAGATCGTAACAATTTAAACATTTTACTTTGATCTTTTCGAGCTGGACATAAAAAAGTGTTTGTCCCCGTGATCGAAGTCAACGATATAGACAATATTTAGGTAGCCAAATGATCGACTCAGAAGGTTTCCGACCCAATGTCGGGATCATTTTGGCAAACGATGATGGACAGGTTTTATGGGCAAAGCGCATTGGTCACAATGCTTGGCAATTTCCACAAGGAGGCATCCAGTTTGGAGAAACCCCTGAACAGGCACTTTTTCGAGAACTGAGAGAAGAAATCGGCTTATTGCCCGAGCATGTCCAGATTATTGCGCAAACCAAAGGATGGCTGCGTTATCGTTTGCCACATCGGTATATTCGGTCAGACTCTGACCCCGTATGTATCGGACAGAAACAGAAATGGTTTTTACTGAAGTTAACTGCGCCTGCAAAAAACATTCAGTTAAACCTCGCCGACCCGCCTGAATTCGATGAATGGCAGTGGGTTAGCTATTGGTATCCTCTTGGTCAAGTGGTGAACTTCAAACGTGATGTTTACCGTAAAGCCATGGTGGAGTTGTGTACACAGTTGCCAGTGCAACAATTACCCTAAAAATCATTTATCTAGCAAATGATTTTTATTAAAAGTGCTGTTATAAATACATTCATAGTCTAAAAAAATACTGGAGTATACATCCATGTCAAACATGCAACTCGACACTCTAAGACGCATTGTCCAAGAGATTAATGCGTCCGTGAGTTTGCATGAATCGTTAGACATTATGGTCAATCAGGTTGCTGAGGCCATGAAAGTGGATGTTTGCTCTATTTATTTACTCGATGAACGCAATCAACGTTATGTATTGATGGCCTCAAAAGGCTTAAATCCAGAATCTGTTGGGCATGTTTCATTGCAGTTAGGTGAAGGCTTGGTGGGTCTGGTTGGGCAACGTGAAGAAATTGTTAACCTTGACAATGCGCCAAAGCACGAACGCTTTTTGTATTTACCTGAAACGGGCGAAGAAATTTATAACTCATTCCTTGGCGTACCCGTCATGTATCGCCGTAAGGTTATGGGTGTTTTAGTTGTCCAAAATCGACTTCCTCAAGATTTTAGTGAAGCGGCCGAATCATTTTTAGTCACCTTATGTGCACAGCTCTCAGGTGTTATTGCACATGCGCATGCGGTTGGAAATATTGACGTATTTCGTAAGCCAAGCAATGGGCCTGCCTATAAGACCTTCCAAGGCGTTTCCGGTGCAGGTGGGGTGGCTTTAGGTCGCGCTATTATTTTATATCCGCCTGCCGACTTAGGTTCAGTACCTGACCGCGAAGCAGAAGATATCAGCGATGAACTCCGCATTTTAGATCAAGCTATTTCATCGGTACGTTCAGAGATTCGTTCTTTAGATGAAAAAATGCATGACTCGCTCATGGCAGAAGAACGTGCTTTGTTTAGCGTATTCTTAAGAATGCTAGATGAAAATGCCTTACCTGCAGAAATTAAAGAACTGATTCGTGATGGGCATTGGGCACAAGGTGCGGTGCGCCGTGTAATTGAAAAACACACTGCCCTATTTGCACAAATGGAGGACGATTATCTTCGTGAACGCGTTTCTGACCTTAAAGACTTAGGGCGACGTATTCTAGCGTGCTTACAAGAAGAAGATTCGAGCCACCGTGAACTTAGCCCAGACAGTATTTTAATTGGTGAAGAAATTAGTACCGCTGCGCTAGTAGAATTACCAGTAGATAATATCGCAGCGATTGTGACGTCAGAAGGCGCAGCCAATTCGCATATGGTGATTGTTGCCCGTGCATTAGGGATTCCAACGGTGGTCGGCGTAACCGAACTGCCTGTAAATACGCTTGATGATGCAGAAATGATTGTGGATGCCTATCAGGGCCGTGTTTTTGTAAACCCTCCACGTCGGTTACGT